>CAYPDO010000013.1:0-26656 GCA_964409495.1 uncultured Bordetella sp. | reverse complement strand
AACTGTTCGACAAGCGCGAGGACGGGGCGCTGAAGATGGTGTTGCGGCCGGGCGCTGCCTGAATCCGCCCGAGGCCGCGGCCGTCAGGGCCGGGCGGCCATGGCCACGGCCTGGGCGCGGTTGTGGGCGCCGAGCTTGGTGAAGATCTTGCTCACATGGGTTTTCACGGTCTCGGGCGTGATGCCCAGGCCGCGGGCGATCTCCTTGTTCGAGCGGCCGCCGGCCAGCAGTTGCAGGATGTGCTGCTCGCGCGGGCTCAGGCGCTGCACCGGCGTGGCCGGGTTGGTGGCCATGACGCCGGGCTGGGCCGCGCCGGCCGCCAGCAGGCGCTGCAGCAGGGCCTGGCCCGGCAGCGATGCGGCGAGCACCGGCGGCGCCGGCGCTGCCGCCAGGGCCTGCAGCAGCGGCAGCAGCGGCGCGGGCTGGTCGAGCAGGGCGCGCAGCGCGCCGCTGGCCACCAGGTCGACACAGGCCTGGGCCAGCGTGGCGCGCGCCGCATGGCTGCTGCCCAGCGCCTGCTGGGCCAGCGCCAGCGCACCCGCCAGGCCCAACGCGTCCAGTGCGCGTCCATCCTCGAGGGCCTGCGCCAGCAGATCCTGCAGCACGGCACTGGCGCGCGGCGCCGCGCCGCCGGTCAGATCACACCAGGCGCGGGTGCAGGCGGCGGTGCGGCCGAAGTCGCGGCGGTCGAGCTCGGAGCGGGCCGGGTCAGCCGCCAGCTGCTCGATCTGCGTGGCGGCGGCGCCGGCCTCGGCAGGGCGGCCGTCCAGCAGGCACAGGCGGGCATGCTCCTGCAGCAGCGATACCTCGGCGCGGCGCCAGCCGCGCGCGGCGGCAATGCTGCGCGCCTCGTCAAGCAGGCGGCGCGCGGCGCCGGGCTGGCCGTGCAGCCGCGCCACGCGGGCGGCCACCAGGTAGGCGTGGCACAGGCCCTCGATGGGCGCCACGCGCTGGTTCAGCGGCAGATGCCGGGCATTGAGCTGCGCCGCCTCGGCCGTGCGGTCCTGCAGGTAGCGCAGCAGTGCCAGCGTGGGCGCGGGCAGGGCCGCCAGCACGCTGGCCGGGCCGCCGCTGCGCTCGCCGAGCCGCAGGCCTTCCTCCAGCAGCGCCTCGGCTTCGTGCAGGTGGCCCTGGCGCAGCTCGGCCAGGCCGCGGATCGACAGGCGCCAGGCACAGGCCGTGACATCGTGGCTGGCGCCGGTGGGCGGCGCCTGATCGTCCAGCAGCGCCGGGGCCACGGCCAGGCTGTCCCAGCGCCCACTGTGCAGGTGGCTGGCGGCGCGCACATTGCGCAGCGCGTTCACCACCCACGGCGCCTGGCCCTCCGCGGTGCCGCACTGCTCGGCCAGGGCCTGCGCCAGCGCGTGGTCGCCGGTGGTGCTCACCACCACCGCGCGCAGCGCCAGGCATTCGATGCGCAGCGCGGCCTGGCGCGCAGGGGCTTCGGCACCCAGCTGGGCCTGCACGCCGTCCAGCAGCACCAGGGCCTTGTCGCAGGCCATCGCCAGGCCCAGGCCCCAGGCAAAGGCCAGGCGCAGGCGCAACGGGCTCTCGAGCAGGTGGCTGCGCAGCTGGCGCTCCCAGCCCAGCAGCGTGAGCAGGCCGCCGGCCCCCAGCACCTGCATGGCGTGCTGCTCGATCCAGCCCAGCGCCAGCGCCACGTCACCGGCGGCCAGCGCATGGCCGATGGCTGCCGACCATTGGCGCTGCTCGGCAAACCAGTGCGCTGCCTGGCGCTGCAGCGCGCTCACCTGCGCCGCATCGGCATCGGTGGCCTCGCGCAGCAGGAACTCGCGGAACAAGCGGTGCAGTGCAAACCACTGCGGCTGCTCGTCCAGCGGCATGATGAACAGCTGCTGGCGCTCCAGCGCCAGCAGCAGGGCCTGGGCATCGGCCTGGCCCGACAGGCGCTGGGCCAGGCCGGCGCACAGGCGCTCGGCCACGCTGGTGCGCAGCAGAAAGCTGCGCTGCACCGCCGGCAAGCGGGCCAGCAGCTCGCTGAACAGCGCATTGATGCTGCGCAGCGTGGCGGGCTGGCGGCGCAGCGCCTGCGCGGCCGGGCCGTGCAGGCGCGCCGCCAGCAGCGCGGCGCGCAGGGCGGCGATCCAGCCGCCGGTCAGCTCGTGCAGCAGGGGGGCGTCGTCGGGCTGCCAGCCGCCGTGGCTGCGGCCCAGCAGGGCCTGGGTCTCGGCCAGGTCGAAGCACAGGGTCTGCGCATCCACCTCCAGCAGCGCGGCACGCGCGCGCAGCTCGCCCAGGCCCACCGGCGGCTCGCTGCGGCCCAGCAGGATCAGGTGCATCTGCGCCGGTGCGTGGCGGCATTGGGCCACCAGCGCCTGGTGGATCTCGGGCCGGGTGATCTCGTGGCAGTCGTCGAGCACCAGGTAGAAGTCGCTCGGGTCGGCACACAGCCGGTCCATCAGCCAGGCCACGCGGTGGCGCAGCGGGATCGACAGCTCGCGCACCGCCAGGGCGGCCTCGCCGCCCGGGCCGGCCGGCGCGCCGGCGGCCAGCGGCGCGGGGCCATCGTGCCAGTGGTCCTCCGGCAGGTCGTCCGGCGGGTCATTCGGTGCGTCGCCAGCCCGGCCGTGCCGGCGTGCCTGCGGCACCCCGCCCCGCACCGCAGCCTCCAGCGCGGCAAAGAAGCGCTGCGGCTCGTCCTCCTGCGCGCTCAGCGACAGCCAGGCCACGCGCGCCCCCTCGCCGGCCAGCGTCTCGGCCCAGCTTTGCGCCACGGTGGTCTTGCCGTAACCGGGCGGCGCCTTCACCAGCGTCAGCGTGTGCGCGCGCACCAGATCGAGCAGCGCATCCAGCCGCTCGCGCGGCATCACGCCGCGCGCCAGGCACGGTGGCCGCGCCCGCGCTGCCATGAAGCTCATTGCCCTTGTCTCCTACCTCACCGTCCCCCAACCGGGGGATGAATCCCGCGGTCGCTGCCGCGGGACGATGGCCCCATACCAAGCCCCTCGTGCGGGAGCCTTGGCGGATGGGCAAGCCATGCTGGCACTGCGGGGCAGGGGCAGGCCTTGAGCGCCGTCAAGCCCGATGCACGAGACCACATCAGGAGACACCCCATGCACCTCTTGCGCTTCTTGCGCGCCGGCCTGGCCGGCGTGGCCCTGCTGGCCGCTGCCGGCCTGGCCGCTGCCCAGCCGGTCAGGCTGGCCTACATCGAGGTGCTGTCGGGCCCGCTGGGCGCGGTGGGCGAGCTGGGCTCGAAGAACCTGCAGTTCATCCTTGACGACATCAATGCCCGGGGCAGCGTGCTGGGCGGGCGCAGGTTCGAGATGCTGTCTTTCGACAGCAAGGGCAGCCCGCAGGAGGCGCTGGCGGCGCTGAAGAACGCCACCGACCAGGGCATCCAGTACATCGTGCAGGGCAACAGCTCGGCGGTGGCCGGCGCGCTGGTCGACGCCGTGAACAAGCACAACGAGCGCAACCCCGGCAAGCGCGTGCTGTTCCTGAACTTCGCCGCGGTCGACCCCGACCTCACCGAGGAGAAGTGCAGCTTCTGGCACTTCAGGTTCGACGCCAACAGCGACATGAAGATGCACGGCATCACCAATGCCATCCAGGCCGATGCCAAGGTGAAGAAGGTGTTCCTGATCAACCAGGACTATGCCTTCGGCCACCAGGTGACGCGCGCGGCCAAGCAGATGCTGGCGGCCAAGCGCCCCGATGTGCAGGTGGTGGGCGAAGACCTGCATCCGCTGGGCAAGGTGAAGGACTTCGCGCCCTACATCGCCAAGATCCGCGCCGCCGGGGCCGACACCATCATCACCGGCAACTTCGGCCAGGACCTCACGCTGCTGGTGCGCGCGGCCAAGGACGCCAGGCTCGATGTCGAGTGGTACACCTACTACGCGGGCGCCTATGGTTCGGCCGCGGCCATCGGCGAGGCTGGCGTGGGCAAGGTGAAGGTCATCGTCGAGTGGAGCGCCAACCTGCCCAACCCGAAGATGGACGCGTTCTATGCCGCCTACAAGGCCCGGCATCCGGCACCGGCCGACGAGTTCTTCTACTACCGCATGAAGCTGATGATGGGCATGCTGGGCAGCGCGATGAACCAGAGCAAGAGCACCGACCCGCTGGCCGTGGCCAGTGCACTGGAAGGCATGAGCTACGCCGGCGACCTGGGCGAGGTGACGATGCGCAAGCTCGACCACCAGCTGCTGCTGCCGATGTACATCCCCACCTTTGCCAAGCTGGGCAGCGGCGGCGTAAGGGTGCAGCTCGAGAACAGCGGCTACGGCTTCGGCAATGCGCAGCTGGTGCCGGCCAAGGACATGGCCATGCCCAGCAACTGCAGGATGCAGCGCCCGGCCGGCTGAGCCCGCGGCGCCCGCCGGTGCGCGCGCGGGCCGCACGTGCCCGCACGCCTGCATGCCTGCACAGGCCCGCGGCTTCCGCGGCCCGCTGACCACCTACTGCCAGGTTCGGAGCGATGGAATTCGCCCTTGTTTCGCTGCTCAACGGCGTGTCCTACGGCATGTTGCTGTTCATGCTGTCGTCGGGCCTCACGCTCATCTTCGGCATGATGGGCGTGCTGAACTTCGCGCACGCCAGCTTCTACATGCTGGGCGCGTACTTCGCCTACCAGGCCAGCGCCTGGCTGGGCTGGTGGCCGGCGCTGCTGATGGTGCCGCTGCTGGTGGGGGCGCTGGGCGCCGCGGTCGAGCGCTTCGGCCTGCGCCGCGTGCACGGCCACGGCCATGTGGCCGAGCTGCTGTTCACCTTCGGCCTGGCCTTCCTGATCGAGGAGCTGGTGCACCTGGCCTGGGGCCGCAATGCGGTCGACTACGCCGTGCCGCCGGCGCTGGACGGCACCTTGTTCACGCTGTTCAACACCGCCTTCCCGATCTACCGCGGGGTGATGGTGGCGATCTCGGCGGCCATGATGCTGCTGCTGTACGCGGTGCTCACGCGCACCCGCATCGGCCTGATCATCCAGGCCGCGCTGACGCATCCGCAGATGGTGGAGTCGCTGGGCCACAACGTGCCGCGGGTGTTCATGCTGTGCTTCGGCATGGGTTGCGCGCTGGCCGGGCTGGCCGGCGTGATCGGCGGCAACGCCTTCGTCACCGAGCCCGGCATGGCCGCATCGATGGGCAGCATCGTGTTCGTGGTGGTGGTGGTGGGCGGCATGGGCTCGATGGGCGGCGCGCTGGCCGCGTCGCTGCTGATCGGCGTGCTGCAGACGCTGGCCGTGGGGCTGGAGTGGCGGCCGCTGGCGCTGCTGGGCCAGGGCCTGGGCGGCTCGGTGCTGGCCCAGCTGGCGGGGCTGAAGCTGTCGCAGATGGCGCCGATCCTGCCCTACCTGCTGATGGTGCTGATGCTCATCGTGCGCCCGCGCGGCCTGATGGGCACGCGGGAGGACTGATGCACACGCGCCGACTTCTGGCCGCAGCCGGCGTGGGCCTGGTGCTGGCATTGCCGCTGCTGCTGCCGGGCGAGTTCGCGCTGGGCGTGGCGGCCAAGATCGGCATCGCCACGGTGTTCGCGCTGTCGTACAACATGCTGCTGGGCCAGGGCGGCATGCTGTCCTTCGGCCATGCCATCTATGCCGGGCTGGGCGGCTACTTCACCATCCATGCGCTGGCGGCGCTGAACGCCGGGCACTGGCAGTTTCCGGTGAGCCTGCTGCCGCTGGTGGGCGGTGCCGCCGGCACGGGCTTCGCGCTGCTGCTGGGCTGGGTGAGCACGCGCCGCGCCGGCACCACCTTCGCGATGATCTCGCTGGGCGTCGGCGAGCTGGTGACGGCCTGCGTGCTGATGATCCCGGCCTTCTTCGGTGGCGAGGCCGGCGTGTCGGCCAACCGCGTCACCGGCACCGCGTGGCTAGGCATCACCTATGGCACGCAGACGCAGATGTACTACCTGATCGCGGCCTGGGCGCTGGCCTGCATGGCGGCGATGCACTACATCACCACCACGCCCTTCGGCCGCCTGGCCAATGCCGTGCGCGACAACCCCGAGCGGGTGTCCTTCGTGGGCTACAGCACGCACCTGCTGCGCTACCAGCTGATGGTGCTGTCGGGCCTGTTCGCCGGCATCTCCGGCGCACTGGCGGCGCTGAACAACGAGATCGTCACGATCGAGACCGTGGGCGCGCATGCCTCGGGCTTGGTGCTGCTGATGGTGTTCATCGGCGGCATCGGCCACTTCAGCGGGCCGGTGCTGGGCGCGGTGGTGGTGACGCTGCTGCAGACCGTGGTGTCGGGCTGGACGCATGCCTGGCTGTTCTACTTCGGTCTGCTGTTCCTGCTGATGGTGCTGTTCGCGCCGGGCGGCTTTGCCAGCCTGCTGGACAGCTTGCAGGCCCTGCTGGCGGCGCCCGGCGGCTGGCGCCGTGCGGCACCGGCGCTGGCCTGGCGGGCGCTGGCGCTGGCCCTGCTGCTGGCGGCCACGGTGCTGGCGGTGGAATGCGCCTACCACCTGTGGGGCGGCGGCAGTGGCGACGTGCTGCAGCTGGCGCGGTGGTCGCTGCGGCCGCGCTCGCCCGGTGTCTGGCTGGCCGCGGGCGCGCTGCTGCTGCTGGGCCTGGCCAGCCTGCGCGCGGCGCGCAAGGTGGCGCCATGAGCCCGCTGGGCCGCCCCGAGGGCGAATACCGCAAGGCGCAGCCTGAAGATGCCCCGGTGCGCCCGCTGCAGGCGCCCGTCGCGGCCACCCCGGCCGCCCCGCCGGCCATCGAGCTGCGTGGCGTGACCAAGCACTATGGCATCACGCAGATCATCCGCGGCGTCGACCTGTGCATCCAGGCCGGCGAACGCCATGCGCTGATCGGCCCCAATGGCGCCGGCAAGTCCACGCTGTTCAACCTGATCAGCGCGCGCACGCCGCTCACCAGCGGCGAGGTGCTGCTCAACGGCTGCAGCCTGCGCGGCAAGGCGCCACACCAGATCTGCCGGCTGGGGCTGTCGCGCAGCTTCCAGATCACCAATGTGTTCCCGCGCCTGTCGGCGCGCGAGAACCTGGCCTGCGCGCTGTTCTGGGCCGGCGGCCATGGGCATGCGTTCTGGCGCCGGCTGTCGGGCATGACCGGCCTGCTGCAGCGCGCCGACCAGGTGCTCGAGGACATCGGCCTGGCCGCGCGCGCGGCGGTGCCGGCCGGGGCGCTGGCCTATGCCGAGCAGCGTGCGCTCGAGATCGGCCTGACCGTGGCCTCGGGCGCCGAGGTGCTGCTGCTCGACGAGCCCACCGCGGGCATGAGCCGCTCGGAGACTGCGCGCGCCGAGGCGCTGATCCGCAAGGTGAGCGTGGGCCGCACGCTGGTGATGGTGGAGCACGACATGAGCGTGGTGTTCGACCTGGCCGACCGCATCTCGGTGCTGGTGCACGGCCAGGTGGTGGCCACCGGCACGCCGGCGGCCATCCGCGCCAACCCGCTGGTGCAGGAGGCCTACCTGGGCCGTGCCGCGGAGGCTGTCCATGCTTGAGGTGCGCGGCCTGCAGGCCTGGTACGGCAAGGCCCATGTGCTGCAGGGCGTGAACCTGCACGTGGCCGAGGGCGAGATCGTCAGCCTGCTGGGCCGCAACGGCGTCGGCCGCTCGACCACGGTGCGCGCGGTGATGGGCCATGTGCAGTGCAGCGGGCAGATCGATTTCCGGGGCCGCGCGCTGCTGGGCCTGCCGCCCTACCGCATTGCGCAGCGCGGCGTGGGCTATGTGCCCGAGAGCCGCGACATCTTTCCGCGCCTGACGGTGCGCCAGAACCTGCTGCTGGGCCGCCAGGTCCGGCGCGGCCGCGCGCCGGCGGCGGGCGCGGCCGGCGCCCGCTGGAGCGAGGCCGATTTCCAGCGCCTGTTCCCGATCCTGGCCGAACGCGCCGACAGCCCGGCCGGCGTGCTCTCGGGCGGCGAGCAGCAGATGCTGGCGCTGGCGCGCACGCTGATGGGCGACCCGGCGCTGGTGATGATCGACGAGCCCACCGAGGGACTGGCGCCGCGCATGGTGCAGCAGGTGCGCGAGCTGCTGGCCGAGGTGGCGCGGCGCGGCGTGGCCGTGCTGCTGGTCGAGCAGAAGCTCGACATCGCGCTGGCGCTGTCGCAGCGCGTGCTGGTGCTGGGCCACGGCCGCGTGGTGTTCGAAGGCCCGCCGCAGGCATTGCAGGACGACGGCGCGCTGTGCGCCGAATGGCTGGGCGTGTAGCGCCCGGCCGCAGCCAATCGAGGCCAGACCGATGATCAAGCAACTGGGCGAGCAGGACGCGGGCTTCCTGTACCTGGAGACCCCCGAGACGCCGCAGCATGTGGGCGGGGTGAGCCTGGTGGCGCTGCCGCCAGACCCGCCGGGTGGCGACGACGGTGATGCGGCAGGCCGCTTCTTCGCGGCCTACAAGCGCCACATCGCCAGCCGCATGCACCTGATCCCGCTGATGACGGCGCGGCTGGTGCAACTGCCCTTCGACGTCGACCACCCGTTCTGGACCGAGGACGAGGCGGTCGACCTGGACTACCACATCCGCCGCCAGACCCTGCCGCGGCCAGGCCGCATCAGCCAGCTCGAGGAACTGGTGGGCCGGCTGCACAGCAACTTTCTCGACCGCAGCCGGCCGCTGTGGGAGTTCTACGTGATCGACGGGCTCGAGTCGGGCCAGATCGCGATCTACACCAAGATCCACCACGCGGCGATGGACGGCGCGGCCAGCCAGAACCTGATCGCGGCGATGTACGACCCCACGCCGCAGCCGCGCGAGATCACGCCGCCGCCGCCTGACCCGCATCGCCACCACCGGCTGGGCATCGAGGAACTGCTGCGCGGCGTGGCCGACCACTTCGTGCGGCAGGAGATCCTCACGCTGCAGGCCCTGCCCGATGCGCTGAAGGTGTGGAGCCGCCTGGTGCTGCCCGACGCGCGCACGCTGAAGTACGACAAGGCCGTGCTGCCGCCGCTGCGCACGCCGCACACGCTGTTCAACGTGCCCATCACCAGCCAGCGCAGCTATGCGCTGCGCACGCTGTCGCTGTCGCGCTGCAAGCGCCTGGCGCGGCAGGCGGACGCCAAGCTCAACGACGTGGTGCTGACGCTGTGCGCGGGGGCGCTGCGCGCCTACCTGCAGGAGCGCGATGCCTGTCCCAAGGCCGCGCTGACGGCCATGGTGCCGGTGTCGCTGCACACGCCCGGCGACACCGAGGCCAGCAACCAGAACGCCGCCGTGCTGTGCTCGCTGGCCACCGATGTGGCCGATCCGGCCGCGCGCCTGCTGGCGGTGCGCGAGGCCATGGTCGACCAGAAGCGGCTGCTGTCGAACATCCGCAACGTGCTGCTGCCCGACCTGGGCTTCGTGGGCAGCGGCGCGCTGATGCGCGGCCTGGTCGACCTGTGGCGCCGCGCCAAGCTGGCCGACAAGCTGCCACCGGGCTTCAACCTGGTGATCTCCAATGTGCCGGGGCCGCCGGTGCCGCTGTTTGTGGCCGGCGCCAGGGTGTTGAGCTTCCACCCCTGCAGCATCCCGTTCCACGGCTCGGCGCTGAACATCACGGTGCACAGCTATTGCGACAGCCTCGACTTCGGCCTGGTGGCCTGCCGGCGCACCGTGCCCGATCTGGCCGAGCTGGCCGACGCCCTGGAGCCGGCACTGGCCGAGCTGGAGCAGGCCGTGGCCGGCGCACTGGCGCCGCCGCCGGCCAGGCCGGCCAGGCCCGCCAGGCGCACCGCAACGGCCGAGACGCCTGCCAGCGCGGTTGTCAAGGCTGCCGCCAAACCTGCCGCCAAGGCCGACGCCAAGACCGGTGCCAAGCCCGCCGCCGGCACTGCCGCCAAGACCGTGGCCACGCGCAAGCCGCGCGCGCGCCGCGCGGCGGCTGCCCCGGATCCCGTCACCCCCAACACCTGACCTGAAAGGACCCGCAGCATGAACCGCAGCACCACCTCCCGCAGCACCAGCAGCCCACGCGGGCGCGCCGCCGCCAAGGCCGAGGCCGAGGACGCCAGGCTGGTCACCGGCCGGCCCCCGGTGCTGGACCTGCAGGGCTTGCTCGGCCGGCTGGGTGATCTGAAGCTGCCCGGCGTGGACGTGGCCGGCCTGCTGGACAGCCGCCGCAAGGATGTCGATGCGCTGCTGGCCGCCAACGAGCAGGCCTGGCGCGGCATGGAGGCCGTCACCCGCCGCCAGGGCGAGATGCTCAGTGCCGCGCTGGACGGCCTGCGCCGCGACCTGCAGGCGACGCTGGATGCCGAGGGCGCCAGCGCACGCCTGGGCAGCATGGCCGGCCATGCGCAGCAGGCGCTGGCCCATGCGCTGGCCAACATGAAGGAGCTGGCCGAGCTGAGCGCGCAGTCGCAGCACCAGGTGCTGGCCACGCTGAACCAGCGCCTGCGCGATGGCGTGGGCGAAGCCGCGGCGCGCCTGCCGCGCAAGTCCTGAATGGCCATCCCGGTGCCGACCATGCGCGCTGCCACCGATCCCCCGGCCCCCGGCGCGCACGCCGCGGCACCGCATCTGCCGCGCCAGCGCGCCCCCGGCCCGCTGCTGCAGTGGCTGGAGCTGCGTGCGCCGCTGGAGGGCCTGGGCACGCTGAGCCTGATGCCCTGGTGGCCGCTGGCGCCGGCCGGCGACGGCCATCCGGTGCTGGTGCTGCCGGGCCTGGCGGCCGACGACGACAGCACGGCGCTGATGCGGCAGTTCCTGCGGCAGCGCGGCTGGGCGCCGCAGGGCTGGGGCCAGGGCCGCAACCTGGGCCTGCGCGCCGGCGTGCTCGACGCGGCGCTCGCGCGCCTGCGGCAGCTGCACCACGCGCATGGGCGCAAGGTCAGCCTGGTGGGCTGGAGCCTGGGCGGCATCTTTGCGCGCGAGCTGGCCAAGCAACAGCCCGACCAGGTGCGCCTGGTGATCACGCTGGGCTCGCCCTTCACCGGCCACCCGCGCGAGACCAATGCCTGGCGCCTGTACGAGTGGGCCAGCGGCCACCGCATCGACAGCCACGACCTGCACGGCCCGCTGCGCGTGGCGCCGCCGGTGCCCTGCACCTCGATCTGGAGCCGCAGCGATGGCGTGGTGGCCTGGCGCTGCAGCGTGGAACCGCGCCACCACGAGGCCGAGAACATCGAGGTGCAGGCCAGCCACTGCGGCCTGGCGATGAACCCGGCCGTGCTGTATGCCGTGGCCGACCGCCTGGCCCAGCCCGAAGGCGCCTGGCAGCCCTTTGCGCGCGAGGGCTGGCGCCGCCTGGTCTACGGCGACACGCAGGCCCTGCGCCACGCGCATGCCACCGGGCACTGACACCGCAGCGTCGGCCGGCCGGCACGCATCACCCATCCCCTTCCTTCATCGACCGACGAGTGAGCCATGAGCAAGAAACCACTGATCCTGGACATCGAACAGTGCGTCGACCACATCGTGCGCACCTTTGGCGACGACATCCGCATCGGCATGCCGCTGGGCCTGGGCAAGCCGGTGCCGCTGATCAATGCGCTGTACCGGCGCGCCAAGCGCAACTCGGCGATGCGGCTGTCGATCTTCACCGCGCTCTCGCTGGAGAAGCCGGGCTGGAGCAACGAGCTCGAGCGCCGCTTCCTGCAGCCCTTTGTCGAGCGCGTGTGGGGCGGCGTGCCCGACATCGACTACCTGCTCGAACTGCGCCGCGGCGAGGTGCCGGCCAACGTGCGCATCCATGAACTGTTCTTCAAGGCCGGCGGCTACAAGGGCATCGCGGCCATGCAGCAGGACCACATCTGCAGCAACTACACGCACGTGGTGCGCGATGTCGACATCAACGGCAATGCCATCTTCGCGCACATGATCGCCAAGCGCAGCGCCAACGGCCGGCGCTGCTACAGCGCCAGCTGCAATGCCGACACCGCGGTGCACACGCTGCAGCACTTTGCGCGCCAGCAGGCCCAGGGCCTGCCGCGGCTGCGCATCGGCATGGTCAACGAGCAGCTGCCGTTCATGTACGGCCAGGCCGAGCTGGCGCCCGACATGTACGACGTGATCGTGGAATGTCCCGAGGCCAGCTATGCACTGTTTTCCACGCCGCGGCTGGCGGTGTCGGACGGCGACTACATGATGGGCCTGCATGTCAGCACGCTGATCAAGGACGGCGGCACGCTGCAGATCGGCATCGGCGCGCTGGGCGATGCCATCGCCTACGGCCTGGACCTGCGCCACCGCCACAACGCCGCCTACCACGAGCTGCTGGCCGCCAGCGGCATCGCCTCGCGCCACGGAGCGCTGATCGACGCGGTGGGCGGCACGGCGCCGTTCGAGCAGGGCCTGTACGGCAGCACCGAGATGCTGGTGGATGCCTTCGTGCAGCTGAACAAGGCCGGCATCGTCAAGCGCGCGGTCTACCACCACGCCGGCCTGCAGGCGCTGATCAACCAGGGCCGCCTGCCCGACGAGGCCGTGCCGCCGCAGCTGCTTGACTGGCTGGTCGACGGCGAGCTGATGTCGCCCTATGTCAGCGCCAGGGAGTTTGCGCAGCTGCAGCACCTGGGCGTGTTCCGCGACGATGTGCGCTGGGACGATGGCAACCTGGTGAAGGACGGCTGCCGCTGGAGCGCGCTGCTGGCCGATGCCCGCCACCGCGCCGACGTGGCCCAGGCCTGCCTGGGCGAGCGGCTGCGCAACGGCGTGGTGCTGACCGGCGGCTTCTTCATCGGCCCGCGTGACTTCTACGACACGCTGCGCGGCATGAGCGAGGCCGAGCGCCGGCGCTTCGAGATGACCGGCGTGGACGTGGCCAACCAGCTCTACGGCGACGAGCGCCTGCGCGCGCTGCAGCGTAAGGACGCGCGCTTTTGCAACACCGGCATGAAGGCCACGCTGCTGGGCCACATTGTCAGCGACGGGCTCGACGACGGCAGCATCGTCAGCGGCGTGGGCGGGCAGTACAACTTCGTGGCCATGGCCCATGCGCTGCCCGATGCGCGGCTGCTGATGATGGTCAAGAGCACGCGCCAGGAGGGCGGGCAGACGCTGTCGAACATCGTCTTCACCTACGGCCACGTGACCATTCCGCGCCATCTGCGCGACATCGTCATCACCGAGTACGGCATCGCCGACATCCGCGGCAAGTGCGACCAGGACATCGTCAAGGCCATGCTCAACGTGGCCGACTCGCGCTTCCAGGACGCGCTGCTGGCCGAGGCAAAGCGCCACCAGAAGATTCCGGCCGACTACCAGATCCCGCCCGAGTACCGCAACAACACGCCGCAGGCGCTGGCCGGCCTGCTGCATGGCTTCAAGTCCCAGGGCCTGTTCGCGCCGTTCCCGTTCGGCAGCGAGTTCAGCCGCGTGGAGATGCTGCTGGCGCATGCGCTGAAGGTGCTGAAGGCCAAGTCGGGCAAGGGCCATGAGCAGGAGCTGGGCGCGGCGCTGCAGGGCCTGCCCGACACGCCGCCCGACAGCGCGATGCCGATGCTGCAGCGCATGGGCCTTGACCAGCCCGCCACGCGCGACGAGGCGGGCCTGCAGAAGACCGTGCTGCTGGGCCTGCGCCTGGCCGGCCTGGTGTAGCCCGGGCAGGCCGGCATGGCCACCGACGGCAGCGGCGACCCCGCGCCCGCGCGCCCGGCCCACGATGCGCCGCGCGTGCCGGTGCCGCGCGACCCCGTGCACGACCACAGCGCCGGCATGGCCGCGCAGCGGCGCGCGTTCGTGCAGCAGCACAGCGGCGTGGCACTGACGCACATGGGGCAGTTCTCGCTGGACCCGGCCACGCTGCCGGGCAACATCGAGAACTTTCTCGGCGTGGCCCAGGTGCCGGTGGGCCTGGCCGGGCCGCTGCGCATGTGCGGCGAGCATGCGCGGGGCGACTTCTATGTGCCGCTGGCCACCACCGAGGGCAGCCTGGTGGCCAGCTACAACCGCGGCATGCGCCTGCTGGCGGCCTGCGGCGGCGTCAAGGCCACGGTGCTCGAGCAGAGCATGCAGCGCGCGCCGGTGTTCATGTTCGAGGATGCGCTGGCGGCGCGCGACTTCGGCCACTGGGTGGAGGCGCAGATCGATGCGATCCGCGCCGCCGCCGAGGCCACCACGCAGGTGGGCCGGCTGCTGCACATCCAGCAGTTCGCGGTGGGGCCGCTGCGCCATCTGCGCTTCAACTTCAGCACCGGTGACGCCGCCGGGCAGAACATGGCCGGCAAGGCCACCCAGGCCGCCTGCGAATGGATTGCCGCGCACTACCCGGGCGGCGCGCGCTACCTGCTCTCGGGCAACATGGACACCGACAAGAAGCACAGCCGGCTGAACATGCTGGCCACGCGCGGCAAGCGCGTGGTGGCCGAGTGCGTGGTGAAGCGCCAGGCGCTGCGCGACATCATGGGCGTGGACACGGCGCAGGCCTTCGCGATGCGCCAGGTGTCCAACGTCGGCGCCTTTCTGGCCGGCGCGTCGAACAACGGCGTGCATGCGGCCAATGGCCTGACGGCGCTGTTCATCGCCACCGGGCAGGACGTGGCCAATGTGGCCGAATCGCATGCCGGTGTGGTGTACACCCAGCTGCTGCCGGGCGGTGACTATTACTGGAGCATCACGCTCACCTCGCTGATCGTCGCCACCCATGGCGGCGGCACCGGCCTGGCCACTCAGCACGAGGGGCTGGCCATGCTGGGCTGCCATGGCCAGGGCAAGGCCGACAAGCTGGCCGAGATCTGTGCCGGCGTGGTGCTGGCCGGCGAAACCTCGCTGGCCGGCGCGGTGATCCATGGCGACTGGGTGAGCAGCCACGAGCGGCTGGGGCGCAACCGGCTGTGAGCGGGGCATCCGGGCCACCGCCGGTGGCCTGGCGTGCAGGCCAGCGGCGGCGCGGTGTTCAGGCCTGCAGCGGCCCGGCGTTCAGGCCAGCAGTGGCAGCAGCCAGGCCAGCGGCGCCGCGCTGCCGGCCGGGCCGGTGTGCTCGCCGCCGGCCGCGCGCTGCCAGCCCGGCCCCAGGCGCCGGTTCAGCGCCGCCAGCGTGCGCCGGGCCGCGGCCTGCTCGGCCACGAAGCGCGGCAGCTTCAGGCGCTGCCGCAGTGCCTGGGCCTGCTGCCAGGCCTGGCCGGCCGGGACGGCCAGGCCGGCGCGCAGCAGCCAGGCGGCGGCGGCTTCCAGGATGCGCGCATGTTCCAGCCGCCAGCTGCGGCCAAAGCGCGTGGCCAGGCGGCCCAGCGCCTGGGCCACGGCGGGCGGCGCGCCGTGGCGGTCGGCCAGCGCCAGACGGGTGTGGATCAGCCACAGCTCGCCGTCCAGCGTGTCCCAGGGGTCGCCCTGGTCGTGGCCGCGCTCGCGGCTCTGGTCCAGCGCGCGCTGCAGCAGGGCCTGGGCGCGCTCGGCCTGGCCGGCCAGCAGGGCCAGCTTGCCGTCGTGCGCCGCGCACACCGGCTGCCAGGCGGCCAGCTGGCCGATGGCCACCACCTGGCGCGCATCGGCCAGGGCCTGCGCCGCGGTGGCGGCATCACCCTGGCAGCAGGCCATCCAGCAGCGGCGCAGGCGCAGCAGGGCCAGGCGCTGCGGGCGTGGCACGTCGGCGAGCTCGCAGGCCTCGGCCTGGGCCGACAGGGCCGCGGCCTGGTGCGGCTGGCCGCGGTAGAAGGCCACCAGCGCCAGGTTGTGCAGGTAGGGCACGCGGGCGGCGTCGCCGGGGTTGGCGAACTGGGCGTCGCAGTGCTGCCAGGTGGCATGGGCGGCGGCCAGTTCGCCGGTGCACAGCCGGGCGTTGGCCAGGTTGTTCAACGCGGCGCGGTGCAGCGGCGCCCCTGCCTCGTCGCCCAGGCCATGGGCGGCCGGCTGCTCGCACAGCGGCAACAGCTGGGCGATGGTGGCCTCGGCTTCGCCCAGGTGGTACAGCGCCGAGGCCAGGCGCACCGTGGCCCGCACCTGCAGCCGCACATCGCCCAGCGTGCGCGCGATGGCCTGCACCTGCAGCGCGGCATCGCGGGTGCGGTCAAAGCGCTGGCAGTCATGCCAGTAGGCGCTGGTGGCCAGGCCCAGTGCGGCCTGCGCCGGCAGCGGCAGGCTGTGCGCCGCGTCGGCGGCCAGCAGCACCCAGCGGTCGGCGCGCTGCCAGGAGCCGCTGCGCGCCCAGTAGCCGGCAAGGCCTTGCACGCTCTCGCACAGCAGCGCGGCCTGGCCGGCGCGCTCGGCCCGGGACAGTGCGGCAAAGAAGTTCTCATGGTCGGCGTCGAAGGCGGCCTGGGCCTGCGCGGCCTGCAGGCCCGCCGCGGCCAGCTGCCCGCCCAGGCGCAGCGCCAGGCCGGCAAACCAGGCCACGAAGCCGGCCTCGCCCGGCAGCGCGCCCGGTGCGTGCCCGGCCACCTCGGCCGGCATGGCCGGCGTGGCTGCATCGGTGCCCGCCGGGTGGCGGCGATCGGCCGCGGGCGCGTGCCAGCGGGGTGCGGCGCCCGCCGGCACCGGGCTGCGCGCCAGCAGGCCCAGCTCGCTGAGCGTCTGCGCCGTGGCGGTGATGTCGGCCGGGCCGGCCTCGGCCAGATCGGCGCACACGGCAGACAGCGCCGCCAGGTCGAAGGGCGCCGCGAACAGCGCGGCCCGGTCCAGCACCGCGCGCTCATGCGGCGACAGCAGGCTGCGGCTCCAGGCCAGCGAGGCCAGCATCGAGCGGTGGCGCGCCGGCCGGTCGGGCCCGCCGCCGGCCACCACGTCCATGCCCTGCTCCAGCGCACGGCGCAGGGCGGCCGGCGGCAGCAGCGGCACGCGTGCGGCCACCAGCTCGATGGCCAGCGGCAGGCCGCCCAGCCGCTGCACGATGGCCTGCACATCGGCCTGGTTGTGCGCGTCGAGCTGGAAGCCGGGCGACGCGGCCGCGGCGCGCTGCTGAAACAGGCGCACGCCCGATTCGGCCGTGGCTGCCAGCGCCGGCACCTCCACCACCTGCTCGGCGCGCAGGTTCAGCCGCCGCCGGCTGGTGGCCAGCACGGTGAGCAGCGGGCAGTGCATCAGCAGCTCGGTGAGCAGGCCCAGGTGCGGCGTCACATGCTCGCAGTTGTCGCACACCAGCAGCAGGTGGCGCTCGCGCAGCGCGTCGGCCAGGGCCTGCAGCGCGTCGGTGCCGGCCGGCTCGGCCAGGCGCAGGCTGCGGCGCAGGCGGTCGGCCACGCCCTCGCTGCCGGCCTGCGGTGCCACCTCGGCCAGCGAGACGAAGGCCGCGCCGTGGCGGTAGCGCTGCTGCAGCTCATGCGCCAGGCGCAGCGCCAGCTGGGTCTTGCCCATGCCGCCGGGGCCGGTGAGGGTGAGCAGGCGGGTGCTGGCATCGGCCAGGCGCTCGGCCAGCTGGGCCACCAGGGCGTCGCGGTCGATCAGAGGCACCAGCGGCGCGGGCGGGCGCTGGCGCAGCGTGTCCAGGGCGCCGGGCAAGACCGCCGGGGCGCCCAGCACGCCGGGCAGGCTGCCGGCGCCGGGCTCGCCGCCGGCCAGCATGGCCTCGCGGTAGGCCTGGTGCGTGTCGGCGCTGGGGGCCACGCCCAGCTCGTCGGCCAGCGCGGCGCGGCAGGCCGCGTACTGGCGCTCGGCATCGTCGCGGCGGCGGGCGCGGGCATACAGCTGGATCAGCGCGCGGTGGGCGCGCTCGTCCGCGGGCTGGCGCTGCAGCAGCTGTTGCAGGCTCAGCATGGCCTGCGCGGCCTGGCCCTGCTGCGCCAGCGCCGCGGCCTGGGCATGCAGCAGCTCGGCCTGCAGGCGCTCCAGGCGCAGGCGCTGGGCGTGCAGGCCGGGCTCGTCCAGGTCGTCGGGCAGCAGCGGGCCGCCGTAAAGGGCCAGGGCGGCCTGCAGCGCCGCAGCCGTGGGGGCATCGCCGCCCGGGCTGCCCCGCAGCGCCTGCAGGGCGGCGCGCTCGAAGGCCGGCACATCCACCCACAGCAGCGCGGGCTCCAGCTGCAGCACGCCGTCGCTGCTGCGCAGCAGCTGGGGGGCCGCGCCCTGCGGATCGAGCGTGGCGCGCAGCAGGTACACCAGGTGGTGCAGGCGCTGGCGCACGCGCTCGCCGTAGTCCTGCGGCCACAGGGCCTCGGCCAGCGTGGCCAGTGGCAGGCGCTGCTGCGGGGCCAGGGCCAGCAGCTTGAGCAGTCGGCGCACGGCGGCGCGTGGCCAGGCGGTGACGGGCGCGCCATCGCGCCGCAGCTCGAAATGGCCGAGCAGAAAAACCTCAAGACGCATCGGCACGGCGGTCGGGGCGGGCGCACTGCGCCGGGGCGGGCCCGGCACAGGCGCTACGTTTTGAAACGGGGCGGAGAGAAATCGGAGAGTGCCGGACGGTCACATGCGTCACACAACAGGCCAAACGACTTTACCTGACCAGAAACCGCGGCCCGCCCCGTGCCGGGCGGCCGCCTGCTTGGAGATGTTTCCGATGATGTCCACCTGGATGCGCCGTTTCACCACGGGCCTGATGGCCCTGATGGTGCTGGTGCTGGCCGCCTGCTCGGGCGGCGATGACGATGGCCCCGCGGCTGGCACTGCCGCCCCCGCCGCGGTGGGCACGCTCAGCGGCCGCGTGCTGGCCAGTGCCGATTCAAGCCCGGTGGCCGATGCCACGGTGGCGGTGGGCAGCCGCAGCACGCGCAGCGCCGCCGATGGCAGCTTCACGCTGACCGAGGTGCCCGCCGCCGCCCGTGCCGTGCTGCGCGTGAGCGCCAGCGGCTATGTGGATGCACTGGTGGCCACGCCGGTCACGGCCGGCCAGACCTTGACGGCCCAGGCGCGCCTGCTGCGCGAGGCCACGGCGCAGAGCGTGGATGCCGCCAGCGCCGCCGTGGTGCAGGCCGCCGGCAGCACGGCGCGGGTGGAACTGCCCGCCGCCAGCCTGGTGAACGCCAGCACCGGCGCGGCGGTGACCGGCACGGTGACGGTGGCGGTGACGCCGCTCGATCCGGCGCGTGATCCGGCCACCATGCCGGGCGACTACTCGGTGAGCGACACGCAGCGCATCGAGAGCTTCGGCGCCATCAAGGTGAACCTGCGCGACGCCGCGGGCAACAAGCTCAACCTGAAGACCGGCAGCACGGCCACCATCCGCATCCCGCTGTCCACCCGCTCGGCCACGCCGCCGGCCAGCATTCCGCTGTACTGGTTCAACGAGACCACCGGCCGCTGGGTGCAAGAAGGCAGCGCCACGCTGGCCGGCACGGCGCCCAACCAGTACTACGAGGGCCAGGTGAGCCACTTCAGCTACTGGAACGCCGACATGCCGCAGGACACGATCTACGTGAACGGCTGCGTGGCCGACGGCAGCGGCAAGCGCCTGGCCGATGCGCTGGTGACCACCAGCGGCATCGACTACTCGGGCACCGCCAACGACTGGACCAAGGCCGACGGCACCTTCCGCGTGGCCATGCGCAAGGGCGGCCGCGCTTACCTGTGGGCCGAGCTGACCAACAGCAGCAACACCGTGGTGGTGGGCCCCTCGCAGGTGGACATCACGCTGCCGAACTGCCTGGTGATCGGCAGCGCCAGCGTGGCGCCGCAGGTGGTGCAGCCGCCGGCCGACGCCCAGGCCGATGCCGGTGGCTCGGTGTACTTCAGCGTGGTGACCAGCGGCTCGCGGCCGATGACCTACCAGTGGCAGCGCAATGGCGTGAACATCGCCGGCGCCACTTATGAGTGGCTGGCGATCGGCAACCTGGGCGCGGCCGATGCCGGCAGCTACACGGTGCGCGTGAGCAATGCCGCGGGCACGGTGACCAGCGCCGCCGCCACGCTGACCGTGCGCGCCCCGGTGGCCCCGGCCATCGCGGTGCCGCCGGCAGCCATCAGCGTGGCCGAGGGCAACACCGCCGGCTTCAGCGTCACGGCCACCGGCAGCGGGCCGCTGGACTACCAGTGGCTGCGCAACGACGTGGCCATCGGCGGCGCCACCGCCAGCAGCTACACCACGCCGGCCACCACCCAGGCCGACAACGGCGCCCGCTATGCGGTGCGGGTGAGCAATGCCGCCGGCAGCGTCACCAGCAGCGCCGCCACGCTCACGGTCACGGCCGCTGCCGCGGTGGCGCCCAGCATCAGCGTGCAGCCACTGGACCAGTCGGCCCAGGCCGGCAATGCGGTGAGCTTCAGCGTGGTGGCCAGCGGCAACCCGGCGCCCGGCTACCAGTGGCGCCGCAACGGCACGGCCATTGCCGGGGCCACCGCGGCCAGCTACACCACGCCGGCCCTGGCGCTTGGCGACAGCGGCGCCACCTACAGCGTGCTGGTCAGCAACAGCCAGGGTTCGGTGGCCAGCCGCGAGGCGGTGCTGACCGTCACCGTGTCGGACACCGATGCCAAGGTCCAGCTGATGCGCCTGCTGAGCCTGAGCTTCGACTTCTACGAGGCCGCCAGCGCGCCGCTGCTGCTCACCGGCGACAGCGGTGCCAGCTTCGTGAACCCGTCGACGGTGTGCTCGGCGGGCAGCATCAGCGGCCAGCTCAATGGCGGCGCACTGCCGGCGGCCGGCAGCGCGGTGCCGTCGGCGGCCACGCTGGCGGTCAATGCCAGTGGCTGCGATGTGGACGGCACCGTGTACACCGGCAGCGCCTCGGTGAGCTACAACCTGAGCGGTCTGCAGCCCACCGTGGGCACGGCCACCGGCACGGTGACGGCGATGCGCCTGCGCGAAGCCAGTGGCGGCAGCGTCACGCGTGACATCACCGCCAATGGCAACGGCACGCTGACGCTCAGCGGCAGCGTGTCGGGCGCCCTGAGCAGCCAGACGATCACCATCGCCCCGGCTTCCGGCGCCACGCTGCGCAACGAACTGAGCGGGCTGACCGCCACCTTCGCCGGTGGCAGCGTGGCCGGCCTCAACGAGAACACCAGCACCAGCAGCCTGCCCACGCGCAGCCGCGTCACCTACAACGACCTGCGTTTCGCGGTGGCCGGCGTCAACTACCTGGCCAGCGGCTTCTACGAGATCGGCTTCAACGCCCAGGGCGGCTTTGCCAGCGGCTCGGGCGAGGTGCTGCTGAGCTCGGGTGGCGTGACCGTGGGCCGCATCTACGCCAACGCCAACGGCGTGTTCATCGAGGTCAACGGCATCAGCCAGGCGTTCTCGGCCCGGCGCGCGCAGGCGCGCTGAGGCTCGGCAACCAGCTGCCAGGGGCGCGCTGCGGCGCGCCCTTTTTTCATGGCCGGCCGCGTCGGCCTCAGGCCGCGTCGATCACTTCGGCGGCGCTGCGGAAGGCATCCACCGCCGCCGGAAAACCGCAGTACACGCTGGCGTGCAGAAAGATCTCCTGCAGCTCGGCCTGCGTGACGCCGTTGTTCAGCGCGCCGCGCACATGCACCTTCAGCTCATGCATGCGGCCCAGCGCCACCAGCATCGACACGGTGACGATGCTGCGCGTGCGCAGGTCGATGCCCTCGCGCTGCCAGGTGTTGCCCCAGGCGTGGCGGGTCACCAGCTCCTGCAGCGGTTCACTGAAGGGCGTGGCCTTGGCCAGCGCAGCATCGACATAGGCATCGCCCAGCACGGCGCGACGGGTGGCAAGGCCTTGGGGGTCGAGATCCATTCGGGGCTCCTTGTTCGCGTGCCGGCAGCATAGCGGCGCGCCATGGCGCTACCATGCGTCTGTGCTTCCTGAAGCATGCAGTACCCCTTCGAGTCTTGCCCTCGCGACAGGCTCGGATGGCGGCGCGGGCTGTATCGAAGGCGCCAAGGTCCGGGCCAACCTGCTGCCAGCACCTTCAACATGCGTTCATCCCGTCTTCAGGCCCACCACGCCGTGCTGTCGGGCAACGGCCCCGCGGCGATGGTCTTCGCCCACGGCTTCGGCTGCGACCACCACATCTGGCGCGACGTGCAGCCGGCCCTGGCGCCGATGTGCCGCACGCTGGTGTACGACCATGCCGGCTGCGGCGAATCGGTGCCCGTCTGGAACGCCACGCGCCATGCCAGTCTGCAGGGCTATGCCGACGATCTGCTGGCCCTGCTCGACGAGGCCGGGTTCGAGCAGGTGGTAGGCGTGGGCCATTCGGTGGGCAGCATCATCACGCTGCTGGCGGCGCTGGCCCAGCCGCAGCGCTTCTCGCGGCTGGTGCTGCTGGCGCCGTCGCCTCGCTTCCTGAACGACATGCCCGACTACGAGGGCGGCTTCGAGCGCCGCGACATCGACGATCTGCTGGCCCTGATGGAATCCAACCACTTCGGCTGGGCCCACTTCCTGGCGCCGCTGGCGATGGGCCAGGCCAACCCGATGGCGCTGACGCGTGATTTCGAGCAGGCGCTGTGCTCGCTGGAGCCGCGCATCGCCCGGCACTTCGCGCGCCTGGCCTTTCTGGTGGATGTGCGCGACCGCCTGCCCGGGCTGAGGGTGCCGTCGCTCATCGTGCAGTGTGCCGACGACAGCCTGGCACCGGTGGGGGTGGGCCGCTGGATGCACGCGCGTCTGCCTGGCAGCGATCTGGTGGTGCTGCCGATCTCGGGCCACTGCCCGCATGTCAGCCATCCCGAGCTGGTGGTGCAGATCCTGCGCGGGCAGCTCAATGCCTGAGTCGGTGGCCGTGCTCGACCCCCAGCCCTTCGACAGCCTGCCGGTGGGCGTGGTCTCGGTGGACTCCGGTGGCACGGTGCTGCAGGTCAACCAGTGCCTGGCCGCCTGGCTGGGCCAGTCGCCGCAGGCGCTGGTGGGCCGGCCGATCGATCAGTGCCTCACCCGTGCGGCGCGGGCGCTGTACCACACGCATGTGCTGCCCACGCTGCAACTGCATGGCCGCCTGCAGGAGCTGGCCTTGTGGCTCGATGCCGGCGGCACCGCGCTGCCGGTGCTGGCCTGCGCCTCGCTCACCCAGCAGCCGGGCGGCGCGGTGGTGCAGCTGGTGCTGTCGCCGATGCGTGAGCGGCTGCGCGTGGAGGCCGAGCTGATCCGCGCGCGCCGCGCTGCCGATTCGGCGCCGGTGGTGCTGTTCGAATACGAGCTCAACGCCCAGGGCCGCGGCAGCTTCGGCTACACCAGCGCCGGCCTGCGCACGCTGTATGGTCAGCTGGCCGAGGCCCACCTGCCCGATGCGCGGGTGTGGGCCTGTGTGCACCCCGACGATCTGCCAGGGCTGCTGCAGGCGCGGGCCGAGTCGGCCCGAACCCTCGCGGCGTGGAGCCGGCGCTACCGCGCCCGTGCCCCCGGTAGCGAGGCCTGGGTCTGGCATGGCATCGATGCCCAGCCCGAGCGCGGTGCCGAGGGCCAGGTGGTGTGGTACGGCACCATCGCCGACGTGACGCGCCAGCGCGAGATGGAGCAGGCCGAGCAGCAGCGCGAGGCAGCGCAGCAGGCCAGCCAGGCCAAGAGCGAGTTCCTGGCCCGCATGAGTCACGAGCTGCGCACGCCGCTCAACGGCATCATCGGTTTCGCCCAGCTGCTGCAGATCGACCAGGCCCACCCGCTGCATGCCGACCAGCGCCGCAGGCTGCAGATCGTGGCCGCCAGCGGCCAGCGGCTGCTGGCACTGATCAACGAGGTGCTCGACATCTCGCGCATCGAGGCCGGCCGGTTGCAGCTGGAGCTGCAGGCGCTGCCGCTGCAACCCTTGCTGCAGCAGGCCGTGGCGGCCGTGGAGCCGATGTCGGCCGCCGCCGGCCTGACCGTGGCCCTGCACTGCCCGCCCGGGGTGGCCGTGCTGGGCGACGCCTTGCGCCTGGGCCAGGTGATGGCCAACCTGCTGTCCAACGCCGTCAAGTACAACCGCAACCAGGGTGTGGTGGACGTCACCGTGGCGGCGCAGGGCGCCGAGCTGGCGATCCAGGTGCGTGACACCGGACCGGGCATGACGACAGCGCAGCTGCAGCAGCTGTTTCAGCCCTTCAACCGCCTGGGTGCCGAGCGCAGCCAGACCGAGGGCTCGGGCCTGGGCCTGGTGATCGCCCGCCAGCTGGTGCAGGCCATGGGTGGCCGCCTGGAGGTGCGCAGCCAGCTGGGCCAGGGCTCGGTGTTCAGCGTGATGCTGCCGTGCGCCGAGGCCCAGGCCACCGAGCCGGTGGCGGCCGTGCCGGTCGACAAGGCCGCATCGCGGCCCGGACAGCCGCAGCGCCGTGTGCTCTATGTGGAGGACAGCCCGGTCAATGCCTTGCTCGTGTCGCAGGTGCTGGAGACGCTGGGCACGCTGGCGGTGCGCGTGGAGCCCAGCGGTGAGTCAGCCCTGCAAGCCGTGGCGCAGTGGCAGCCCGAGTTGCTGCTGCTGGACATGAACCTGGGCGACATGGACGGTTTCGAGCTGCTGTCGCGGGTCCGGGCCTTGCCCGGCATGCGGCAGGTGCCGGCGGTGGCGGTGTCGGCCGACGCCATGCCCGAGCATGTCGGCCGCGCGCTGGCGCATGGCTTTCAGGACTACTGGACCAAGCCGCTGGACGTGCCCCGCCTGCTGGCCGATGTGCGCAGCCTGGTGGAGTCTCAGGCTCGGTAGCCGGGATCGTCGCGGTCGACCAGGCGCTGCATCGCGGCAAACACGTCCTCACCGGCGCCGAAGCTCGGGTTGAAGTTCAGCGAGTCGCGCACGCAGCCCGCCATCACCGGCTGGGGAATCGGCCGCGCACGGCCCATGCTCAGCGTGGCCAGCTGCACCTCGCAGGCGCGCTGCACCAGCCACATCCGGTTGAAGGTGTGCGCCAGCGTGGCGCCCATCACCACCGGGCCGTGGTTGCGCAGCAGCAGCAGCACTGGTTTTCCGCCGGCACTGGCCAGGATGCGCTCGCCTTCGTCCAGGTGCACGGTGATGCCTTCGAAGTCGTGGTAAGCCACCTGGCCCCACAGCTGGGCGGCGTAGAAGTTGCTCCAGGACAGGCCTTCTTCCAGGCAGCACACGGCCATGGTGGCCGTGGTGTGCACATGCATCACGCAGTGGGCATCGGGCACGCGTTCGTGGATGGCACCGTGGAAGGTGAAGCCGGCCGGGTTGATCGGCCAGTCACTGGGGCCCAGGATGTTGCCGCGCACATCCACCTTCACCAGGTTGCTCGCCGTCACCTCGCTGTAGTGCAGGCCGAAGGGGTTGATGAGGAACTGGTCCTGGGCATCGGGCACGCGCAGCGAGATGTGGTTGTAGATCAGCTCGGCCCAGCCCAGGCGGGCCAACATGCGGTAGCAGGCGGCCAGCTGCACGCGGGCCTGCCATTCGGCGTCGCTGTAGCGGGCGGGTTTGACAAAGGCACTCATCGCGGGCCCCTCAGGCAAAGCGGAACGAGATCGAGCCCAGCGGGCCGTAGTCGACATGGAAGCTGTCGCCGGCCACCGCGTTCACCGGCCGGGTGAAGCTGCCGGCCAGCACCACATCGCCGGCGTTCAGCCGCTCGCCATGCGGGGCGATCTTGTCGGCCAGCCAGGCCACGCCGTTGGCCGGGTGGTTCAGCACGCCGGCGGCCAGGCCGGTTTCTTCGACCACGCCGTTCTTGTGCAGCAGTGCGCCCACCCAGCGCAAATCAACATCCATCGGCCGCACCGGCCGGCCGCCCAGCACGATGCCGGCATTGGCGGCGAAATCGCTGATGGTGTCGAACACCTTGCGCATCTGCTTCGTATCCCGATCGAACTGCTCGATGCGCGCGTCGATGATCTCCACCGCCGGGCTCACATACTCGGTGGCCGACAGCACATCGAACAGCGTCACGCCCGGGCCTTCGAGCGCCTTGCCCAGGATGAAGGCCAGTTCCACCTCCACGCGCGGCGCGATGAAGCGGCTGATCGGGATGTCGCCGCCCGCGGCGAAGAACATGTCGTCCATCAGCGGCGCGTAGTCGGGCTCGTCGATCTGGCTGGCCTGCTGCATCGCGCGCGAGGTCAGGCCGATCTTGCGGCCCTGGATGCGGCGGCCGTCGGCCTGCTCCAGCCTCACCCATTCACGCTGGATGGCATAGCCATCGTCGATGGTCATCGCCGGGTACTGCCGGCTGAACTGGCGCAGCGGCGTGCGGGCCTTGCGTGCCGTGTAGAGCTGGCGGGCGAGGGCCGTGATGGTGGCGGCGTCAAGCATGGTGTCGGGTCTCAGCAAGATTTCTTGGTGAACACGTCGTGCAGGTTGCCGAACTTGCTGTCGAAGACCTCGGCGCCTTCGTCGATCTGCAGCGTCAGGCCCACGGCGCGGCGCGCCAGCACCGGCGCAAAGTGCGCGCGTGCCGCCGCGGTGAGCAGCTGGCCGGCGGCCTGGTGCGTGGCCGCGCTGCGGCCGCGGCCCATGCGCACATTGAAGTAGCAGAACGCGAAATCGCCCGAGCCGTCGGCCACCGCACAGTGCGCGGCCGGGTAGGCCAGAACACGCGTGCCGCCGGTGGGGAAGACCGGTTTGCCGGCTTCATCTTTCACCGTGAGCATGGTGTCGGCCATGCTGCGGCACAGGGCCGACATGTCGGTCTCGGAGTCGAGGTTGGCCGTGTAGTAGATGACGAGGTGCGGCATGGCGGTTCAGAGCCGGGTGGCGATGCTGGTGTAGCCGTCGGCCGCCGAAGCCACGGCCTTCGGGATGGCCCGGCCATCCTGCGGCGTGACCGGGAAGATGGCGTTCAGCTGCCCGGTGCCCGAGGCGCCGAAGTAGGGCGTGACGACCTCCGCCGGCGCGTCATAGGCGCTCCAGCCGAGCGCGCCCAGCAGCATCGCCGTGTCATGCATGAAGCCCTCGCCATGGCCCTTGGCCGCGTACTCGGGCAGCATGGCGCAGAAATCAACCCATTGCGCCGTGCGCCACATCTCCAGCACCTGGCGATCCAGCTGTTCGAGAAACGGGCTCCAGATCTTGAACGCGTACTCGGGCGCCAGGCCGTTCTGC
>CAYPDO010000012.1:0-27092 GCA_964409495.1 uncultured Bordetella sp. | reverse complement strand
CTGCTGCAGCGCGCCTTCCAGCACCAGCAGCTGGCCGTGGCGCTGCTGGTGGGCCTGCAGCAGCTGCTCGATGCTGCGGCCCAGGCGCGCGATGTCCTGCGCCACGATGTCGGGCCGGGCCTGCGCCAGCGTGGCCTGGGCCTGGGCGATGCGCGCGGCCAGGGCCTCGTGTTCGGCCTGGGTGGCCAGCAGCTGGTCTTGCGCCTGCTGCTGGCGCGCGGCGCGGGCGGCGGCGGCCAGCGCCGCCTGGGCGGCGGCGTGTTCGCGCTGCGCGGCCTCGTGCGCGCTGGCGGCGGCGGCCTGGCGGCGCTGGGCGGCGGCCAGGGCCTCGGCGGCCGCCTGCTCGCCGCGCGTGGCGGCCTCGTGCCCGGCCTCGGCTTCATCCAGCGGCAGTGCGGCAGCGTCTGCGCGGGCGGTGGCGCCCGGCTCGGCAGGCGCGGCATCGGCGGGCTGCAGCCGGTCCAGCGCCGCCTGCGCCGCGGCGATGTGCGCGTGGGCCTCGGCCGCCGCGGCCTGCACCGGTGCCAGGCCCTGCGGCGCAACGATGGCCAGCGCCTGCTCGGCCAGGCGGATCTGGGCCTGGCGCTCGGTGTGCGCGGCCAGCCGGGCCTCGGCGTCGGCCAGATCGGCCAGGCCATGGCTGTGCAGCGCCGCCTGCAGGGCTGCGGCGGCCTCGTCGTGCTGGCGCGCCAGCGCCGCCAGATCCTGCCCGCCCGGCGTGATGCGCAGCGTGCCGCCGCCGGGCAGGGCCAGCGTGGCGGGGCTGTCGAGCAGGCGCTCGCCCTGCTGCTGGAGCGCCTGCTCGGTGCCGCTGCCATCGCGCAGGCCGAGCGACTGGCCGGCCGGCAGATCGAACTGCAGGCGCGTGGCCACGGCCAGGCGACGCAGCGCGGCCTCGCGCGCCGCCCGGTCGAGCTTCTGCAGCGCCTTGAGCTGCGCCTCGCCGAGGGCCGGCAGCGCCGCGGCCTGGGCGCGCAGTGTGGCCAGGTGCTGGTGTGCGGCCTCGGCGCGCTGCAGCGCCGCAGCCTGGCGCTGGGCATCGGCCTGCGCGGCGTGCAGCTGCCGGGCCAGGGCCTGGCGGTGCGCGGCGTCGCGTGCGCTGCGCCAGGCCTGGCGCGCGGCCAGCGCACGGGCCTGGGCGGCCTGCGCCGCCGTGCCGGCCGCGGCCACCGCGGCATCGGCGGCCTGCTGCTGCTGCGCCGCCTGGGCCAGGGCCTGGGCGCGCTGGGCGGCCTGGGTCTGCTGGCGCGCCAGCGCGTCCAGCTCGCCGGCCAGCAGCTGGCGGGTTTGCGCCAGCTGCGCGGCACGCGCCTGGTCGGCGGCCAGCTGCTGCTGCTGGCCGGCCAGGGCCTGCTGGCGCGCCTGGGCCTCGGCCAGCGTGGCGCGCAGGGCCACCCAGGGCTGCGCGGCCTCGTCGGCCTGGTGCTGGGCGCGCAGGCCGGCCAGCTGATCCACCTGCTGGCGGTAGGCCGCCACCTGGGCCTGCAGCGCCTGCAGCTGGGCCTGCTGCGCGTCGGCGCTGTCCTGCGCCTCGGCCAGCGCACCGCGCGGCTTGCCGCCGGGCGTGAGCAGCTCGGCGCGCTGGGCGCGCAGCTGCTCCAGCAGTTCATCGCCGCCGCTGGCGGCCAGCGCGCCCAGGCCTTGTGCCGCACCGGCCGCACCGGGCGCCGCGGCCTGGCCGTGCAGCGCATCGTGCAGGTGCTCGCGCGCGTGGCTCACGTCCAGCGCCTGGCCGCTGCCCTGCTCCACCCACAGCAGGCCGGGGATGCCCCAGTGCTCGGGCCGGCTGGCGCCTTTGGCGGCAAAGCCGAAGCCGAAGCGCTGGGCCAGGTGGTCTTCGGCCTCGGCGCCATCCAGTGTGCGCTGCGTGCCGATCTGCAGCGTGCAGCGCTTCTTGCCCAGAAAGCTCTTCACCAGGTGGTGCGGCTGGCCGTCGAGCATGAAATCCAGCGTCACGGTGGGCGTGGCGCTGCTGCCTTCGCCCCAGGGGCGCAGATCGTCCACCGCGGTGGAGCGGTGGCGCTCGAAGAAGGCCGCGCGGATGGCGCGCACCAGCGTGCTCTTGCCGGCCTCGTTGGGCCCGGCCAGGATGTTC
Organism: uncultured Bordetella sp.; assembly: GCA_964409495.1. Lineage (GTDB taxonomy): Bacteria > Pseudomonadota > Gammaproteobacteria > Burkholderiales > Burkholderiaceae_C > Pseudaquabacterium. The sequence continues at coordinate 24,997 of CAYPDO010000012.1, read as the reverse complement.
AGGCCGGGCTCGAGGCCCTCCAGCGCGAACGGCTGGCGAAAGCGCCTGAACTGCTCGACCTGCAGCCGGGTGATCTGGAAGGCCATGGTTCAGGCCTGCTTCAGCGCGGCGCCGGCCGGGCTGCGCTGCGCCAGCGCCGCGGTCAGCAGGGCCAGCGCATCGCGCGCGGTGCGGGCCTCGGGCGTCTCGGCGGCCTGCGCGCTGCGCAGCTCGGCGATCAGCGCGCCCAGGTAGCCATCGGCCTGCAGCGCGGCGATGTCCTCGTCGGTGGGGTGGAGCTGCAGATCGGCCTGGTCGCATTGCAGATCGCGCGCGGCGGCCTCGGCGCGGGCGATGGCCGCCTGCAGCCGGGCATGGCCGGCCAGGTCGGTGCTGCCGGCCAGGCGCAGGCTGGCCACGTCGCCGGCGCCCAGCGCGTCCAGGCGCGCGACCACGGCGTCCACGTCGCTGGCCACCTGCAGCGTGGTGTCCAGGGCCTGCCAGCGGTACTGGCCCACGGCCAGCGCCTGCACCTGCGGCTCGGCGCCCGGCGCGGCAATGTCGACCAGCAACGCCTGGCCGGCGCCGTTGTCCTTGAAGCGGTCGGGCTCGGGCGTGCCGGCATACCAGGTGCGCGCGTCGATGCGCTTGCAGCCATGCCAGTCGCCCAGCGCCAGGTAGTCCAGCCGCGCACGCGCGGCGCGCCCGGGGTCGATCGGGTTGGTGGCGTCGATGTCCTCGGCCAGCAGCCCTTGCACGCTGCCATGGGCCAGGCCCAGGCGCAGCAGGCCGGGCGGGGTGTCGCAGGTGTCGAACCAGGCGGTCAGGTCGCCGTGGGTGTGGCGCTGGGTGAGCGGCGCGGGCAGCACGGCCAGGCCCAGGTCGGCCAGCAGGCGCAGCTCGGGCGTCAGCAGCAGGTGGGCGTTGGGCGGCACGGCGCCCAGGCGCTGGGCACGCGTCCACACGCTCTCGGCCAGCGCGGCGTCGTGGTTGCCGGGGATCATCAGCCAGGGCCCGGCAAACCCCGCCAGCGCGTTGAACAGCCGCCGCACGGTGCGGTCGGCCACGGTCTGCGCATCGAACACGTCGCCGGCCACCAGCACGGCGCACACCTGGTGCTGGCTGGCCAGCGCGGCCAGGCGCTCGACGGCGGCCAGCCGCGCATCGGCCAGCAGCGGCGCGTGCTCGGGGTCGAAGCTGGCGAACTGGCGACCGATCTGCCAGTCGGCGGTGTGCAGGAAACGGGGCATCGTGGGGCTGGCGGGCTGGCCGGGGCGGGGGGGCGACAGCCGCAACCATAGCCGCTTGCTGGCTCGTGGATTGAGCCTGCGCCGGCTGCGGCGCGTGCCACGCCATGAAAGCGCCGCACTGTCGCAGCCTGTAAGCGCCGCGGCGCGGCTGTTGCGCCTGTTCACAAGGCCGGCGCCGGCGCCGCCACACTGGGCCATGCCTGACCGATGCCCCCTGCCCTCTGCACCACCTGCCGCGCCCCCCGCCGCCGCATCGGTGGCATGGCGCGCCGCGCTGCCCGCGCTGGCCCTGGCCAGCCTGCTGGCGCTGCACGGCCTGCCCGCCCAGGCGGCCCCGGCCGCCCCGGCCGCCGATGGGCCCAGCCAGGCGCTGCTGCGCGCGGCGATGGTGATCAAGACCTTCGACCACTTTGCCGCCGCCTGCCAGGCCGGGCGCGGCTTCAGCCCGGCCGAAGCACGCCAGGTGGCCACCTGGGAGGCCGCGCAGCAGCTGCCCGCGCTGCGCCAGCATCTGCAGGCGCACCCGCTGCCGGCGCGGCAGGCGATGTCGCTGGACGAGGCCCTTGCCCGGCTGCTGGCACTGCCGCAGCTGCGCAATGCCCATCCCTGCGCCGCCGCGGTGGCCACCACACGTGCACCAGATGCGCAGATCGGCGCCGCGCTGGCCGAAGTGGCAGCGGCCCCGGCCAGCGCACCCACCGCCACCGCACCCACCATCACCGCAACGCCAGCCACCACGCCGTCCGCGGCGCCCGACAGCGTCCAGCTGCTGGCCGAGATCGACAGCTTCGGCTTCAACACCCGGCCCAAGATGGGCCTGGGCGGTTTCATCGCGCTCGACATCTACCCGGTGGTGCTGTTCAAGGACGGCGCCGCGCTCACCGAGGTGAAACGGCTGGCCGAAGGCGGCAGCGCGGCCACGCTGCAGCAGCGCCACGCCGCCGATTTCACGCGCTGGCGCCGCAGCGGTGGCGAGCTGCAGCTGCGCGACGAGAACGGCGGCTGGAAAGCCCTGCCCTTCCAGACGCGCTACGCCAGCCTGCCCGAAGGCCTGCGCCTGGATGGCCTGTACCGCAGCACCGCGGGCAGCGGCAACCTGGCCGTGGGCGGCAGCCAGGCGGTGACGGCCTGGGACGACTTCCGCTTCATGCCCGATGGCCAGGTGACCCGCGGCGGTGGCGCCGGTGCCCAGGGGGCGGCCGGCAACACGGCGGTCAGCACCAGCAGCCGCCGCGCCGCGCGCACGGGCAGCTACCGCATCGACGGACTCAGCCTGCACATCCGCTATCCCGACGGCAGCAGCGAACGCCACATCCTGATCGCCGATCCGCAGGACACGCGCCGCACCATCTGGATCAACGGCGTGGGCTATGTGCGGCGCGAGCGCTGAGCGGGCCCGCCCGCGCCGGCGCACCGTGCGCGCCAGGCGCCTTGGCGGCGGTGTTCAGGCCAGCGCCGCGTCGGCGCGCAGCAGGCCCTGCAGGCGCTCGCACAGCAGGCGCGGGCTGCCGGCCTTGGGCACGAAGGCGTCGTAGCCGCTGAAGCCGGCGCGCACCACGGCCTCGTCCAGCCCGGTGTGCATGGCGATCTTGGCGTGGGCGGTGCGCGGGTCCTGCCGCAGTGCGCGGCCCACGGCCAGGCCGTCCAGCCCCGGCATCTCCACGTCCAGCACGATGGCGTCAAAGCACTCGCCGCGCACGGCATCGAGCGCCGCCTGGCCGTTGTCGACCGTCTGCACGCGGTAGCCCATGGCCTCCAGCGTGGCGCGCACCAGCGCGCGCGTGGCGGCGCAGTCGTCCACCGCAAGGATGCGGCCCGCCGCGGCGGGCAATCGGGCGTCGGCGGGCAGGGGCATGGCCGGCAGCTTATCGGCTGGCCGCGGTACCGAACAGGGGCCCGCCGCCCGCACCGGCGCGGGCGCCCGCGCTGCTCAAGAAAGTGGCAAACCCCGGTTTGTGGCCGCCACGCGGGTGTCGTCCAGAGCTTAGGCCCAGGTTGTGCACAGGCTTGTCACCAGGCCGGAAACGGCAAACGTTTGCGATGTCCGAGCGCCGCGCAGGGCTTCCTGATCCGTTCGGCGCATGGCCATTCAGGCCGCGCTGTCCACCACCGCGGCGTTCACCAGCGTGCGCAGTTCGCGGCGGATGGGGTACTGGCTGCTGGGCATCAGCTGGGTCATGAACACCACCGAGAGGTTCTCCACCGGATCGACCCAGAAGGCCGTGCTGGCGGCGCCACCCCACCAGTACTCGCCCAGGCTGCCGGCTATTGCCGTGCGCACCACATCGGTGGTCATCGCGAAGCCCAGGCCGAAGCCGACGCCGCGGTAGTTGGCCTCGGTGAACAGGCTCAGCGAGACATCGGCCAAGTCGGCGCCGCCGGGCAGGTGGTTGCTGGTCATCAGCTTCAGCGTCTTGGGGCCGAGCAGGCGCACGCCGTCGAGCTCGCCGCCGCGGCGCAGGCATTCGCAAAAGCGCAGGTAGTCGACCGCCGTGCTCACCAGGCCGCCGCCGCCCGACGGGCTGTTCGTGGGCTCGCGAAAGCCCTGGCCGGGCAGCACGGCCAGCTGGCCATCGGCGCCCACCATGTAGCACTGCGCCAGGCGGTGCGCCTTGTCGTCCCCCACGTGGAAGGCGGTGTCCACCATGCCCAGCGGGCCCAGGATGCGCTGCTGCAGAAACTCGGCAAACGGCAGGCCGGAGATCTTTTCCACCAGGTAGCCCAGCACATCGGTGGCCACCGAGTAGTTGAAGGCCGTGCCCGGCGAGAACTCCAGCGGTATGCCGGCCAGCTTGTCCACATAGTGCTGCAGGCTGCCCTGCCGCTCGACGGGCTCCAGCCCGCCGTTGCGATAGGCCGCATCCACGCTGGTGCGCTGGTGGAAGCCGTAGGTCAGGCCGGCGGTGTGGCGCAGCAGGTCGATCATGCGCATCGGCGCGCTGGTGGGCTTGGTCACCCAGCCGCCGCCACCGCCCGGCACGCCGGCACCGCCGGCCTGGTACACGCCCAGCTCACGCCAGGCCGGGATGAAGCGGTGCACCGGGTCGTCCAGCGCCACCAGGCCCTCTTCCACCAGCATCATGAAGGCCACGCTGGTGATCGGCTTGGTCATCGAGTAGATGCGCACGATGGTGTCGTCGGTCATCGCCCGCGCGGCCACGCCATCGCCGGCCAGCACGGCCTGGCCCAGCACGCTGTGGTGCACCACATGGCCGTGGCGCGCCACGATGATCTGCGCGTGCGGCAGCCGGCCCGGCGCCACGTAGCGCTGCTGCAGGAACCGGTCGATGCGCGCCAGGCGCTCGGCGCTCATGCCTTGCGAGGCGGGGCTGGCCACCGGGGTGGCGCGCAGGCTGTCAGACATGGGGCGGTCTCCAGGCGTCGCAACAAACCGCCATGGTGGTGTTGCCCGCAGGGCGGTGTCAGTCATGCGGGCGACGCGGCCGGCAGGCTCAGGCGTCGGCCCAGCTGGTGGGCTGCTGCAGCTGGTTGTGCCAGTGGTGCCAGGGCTTCAGCCAGGCCAGGCGGCCCTGGGCATCGGCCACCCGCTCGCCGCGCAGGCAGCGCAGCAGCAGGTGCTGGCGGTGCACCCGGTCCACCTGCCGGCGCGGCATGTCGGGCGGGCCGTACCAGCGGTCGCTGCCATAGCGGCCCAGCGGCAGCAGCCGGCCGTTGCGGCGGCACGCGGCGGCAAAAAAGCGCAGCGTGGCGGCGTTGCTGGAGTTCAGGTAGACCATGGGCGCGCGCCCGCCCTCGCCCCAGTCCAGGCATTGCTGCAAGACCTGGTCGGCCAGGCGGTTGATCCAGCGCATCAGGTCGGGCGGGGCCCAGTCGGCCGCGCGGCAGAACGCGTCGATGGCCACGGTGCGCCCGCGCAGGCGGCGCAGCTCCACCAGGGCCTGCAGCGTGCCGCCCTCGGCGATCACCCACGCGGCGTGGCGCCCGGGCTGCGACAGGCGCTTCAGCGCCTCGGCCTGCAGGCGCTCGGGCGCGTCCTGCAGAAACCCGAAACGCTGCGCCAGCAGCCGGGCCACGCCCTCGGCATCGGGCGCCGTGGCGCGGCGCACCGCCGGGCCGGCCGGCAGCGCACCGGTGTCGCCCCCGGGCGGCAGGGCCGCCGGCATCAGGCCCGCCCCCAGCCGCGCCGCAGCAGCCACACCGCGGCCAGCCCGCTGGCGCCGCCCACGGCGGCGGTGGTCCACACCGGCCACATCGGGTGCAGGCTGCTGCCCAGCGAGGCCAGCCCGGTGCCCAGCAGGCCCGCCAGGCCGGTGGCCAGCAGCAGCGTGCGGTGCACGCCCGCCGCCTGCTCGGCACGCAGCCACTGGAACTTCAGCACGCCCACCACCAGCTGCTCCATGCCGATGCCCAGGCCCACCACCACCAGCAGCATCAGCAGCCAGGGCCGGTCGGCCGCCGCGGCCGGATCCAGCAGCGCGAAGGCCACCCGCAGGGCCGCCGGCAAGGCACTGGCCGCCACCAGGAACAGCGCCCAGCGCCCCAACGGGCTGGCTGGCAGCGGCGCCACCATGGCCAGCAGCGCGCCGCCATACACCAGGCTCAGGCCCAGCCCCAGCTGGCTGGCGCTCCAGCCGGCCTGCACCGCGGCATTGCTGTAGGCCACGAAGAAGCCCGACACCAGCAGATGCTCCAGCATGGCCACGCCCAGCAGCAGCCGCAGCGGGCGCGACAGCCCGGCCAGCTGCAGGTGGATGGGCGCACGCTCGGGCGCGCCCACGCGGTGGCGGGCCGGCGGCATGCGCCAGGCCAGCAGGCAGGCCACGGCCAGCAAGGCCGCCAGCACGGCCTGCACGGCATTGCCGCCCAGGTGCTGCACGGCCGCACCCACGGCCACCGGGCACAGCAACTGCAGCAGCGCATCCAGGCCGCCGAACCAGCGCACCGCATGCTCGGCGCGGTCGCGCTGCACAAAATCGTAGGCGCCACGCGCCAGCAGTGGCTGCAGCGCACTGAGCACGAAGGGCACGGCCAGCGCCGTGAACAGCAGCAGCGCGGGCTCGCCCGACCAGCGCGCATTCACCAGCGCCAGCACCAGCAGGCACAGCAGGCCGGCGCGCAGCCAGGGCCGCCAGGGTTGCCCGGCCAGCGGCAGCAGCAGGCCGGCCAGCGCGCCGCCTTCCAGGCAGGCCATCAGCCAGCCGGGCTGCAGGCTGGCGGCCGCCGCCGCCCCGGCTGTGCCCGCGATCAGCGCGATGCGGGTGCTGGCCCCGGTGAGCTGGCAGGCACCGGCCACGCCGAAGAAGGCCAGCGGAACCCCGGGCTTCATCACTGCACGCGGCCCACCACCAGGCAGGCGTTGCTGCCGCCGAACGAGAACGAGTTGGACAGGGCCACCTGCGTGCCAGGCTGCTCACGCGGCGTGTTGGGCACGCAGTCGATCGGGCAGGCCGGATCGGCGCGGCGGAAGTTCAGCGTGGGGGCGATGAAGCCATCGCGCACCGCCAGGATGGCGGGCACCAGCTCCAGCGCACCGGCGGCGCCGATCAGGTGGCCGTGGAAGCTCTTGGTGGAGCTGACCGGAATGTGCGCCAGCTGCGCGCCAAACACCTGCTGCAGCGCCTGGCACTCGCTGGCATCGCCGTTGGCGGTGGCCGTGCCGTGGGCGTTGATGTAGCCCACCGCATCAGGCGGCACACCCGCGCTGCGCAGCGCCGCGCGCATGGCGCGGGCCTGGCCGTCGGGGTGCGGCGCGGTGATGTGGGCGGCGTCCGACGCCGCGCCATAGCCCAGCAGCCGGGCGTGGATGCGCGCGCCGCGCCGGCGGGCACGGCCGGCTTCTTCCAGCACCAGGATGGCCGCGCCCTCGCCCAGCATCATGCCGCCGCGCTCGGCGCAGAAGGGCGCGCACAGCGGCGGGCGCGCGGCATCGTCCGAGCGGGCCATCACCCGCATCGCCGCCCAGCCCTTGACGCTGAGCTCGCCCAGCGGCGTCTCGGTGCCGCCGGCCAGCATCACGTCGGCATCGCCGCGGGCGATGGCGCGCCAGGCCTCGCCGATGGCGATGGCCGACGACGCGCAGGCCACGGCATAGGTGTAGGTGCTGCCCTGCAGGCCCCAGCGGATGGACACCTGGGCCGTGGGCGCATTGGCCATGGCGCGCAGCAGGCAGGTGCTGCGCACATCGCCGCGGGCCAGCATCTGGCGCATGTTCTCCTCGATCGACAGCGCGCCGCCGCCGCCGCAGCCCAGGTAGACGCCGGCCTGCACCAGGGCCTCGTCGCCCACCAGGCCGGCGTCATCCAGCGCCTGGCCGGCCGCGCGCAGGGCCAGCAGGGCGCTGCGGTCGAGGTTGGCCAGCTCGCTGCGGCTGAGGCCTTGTTCCAGATCGTCGGCATCGGCCACGCCCCCGTGCCAGGGGCCGCCGGGCAGCTGCGGCAGCGCGCGCATGGCCGGCTGCGCCCGCGCCAACAGCGCGGCCAGCGCCGCCGGATCGCGTGCCCCGGGCGCCACAAGCCCGAGGCCGGTGATCACCACCTCACGCATGGCCGGGCACCGGCTCGGCCACCGGCTCGTGCCAGGTGCCGTTGCGCAGCGCGTCCACCACCGACACCAGGTCGTCCAGGGTCTCGATGCTGCGCAGCGCCTTGTCGGGGATGTTGACCTGCAGCACGCTCTCGACCTCGATGATCAGGTCGATCAGCCCCAGGGAATCGATCTGCAGATCGGCCAGCGTGCGCGCCGCCTGCACCTCGGCCAGGGGCATCTGCAACCAGGTGGCGGCAACGGATTGGATCTGCGACAGCGTGGTTTCGGACATGGTCGACCTCAGGGCGTGGATGGAACTTTGGGCGCGATGCCGGCAATCACCGCCAGCGCCGGCTCGGACAGCAGCACCAGCGGGTTCTCGGCCAGCCAGGCTTCGCTGCGCGGCAGCAGCACGGTGCCGCGGGCGCTGGCCGGGATCACCGTCTCGCCCTGGGCGCCCTGCACGCGCAGCCGGGCCTGGCTGCCTTTGGCAAACAGAAAGGCCAGCGCATCGCTGCGCGGGATGAACAGGCGCTGGGCAAAGCCCATCAGGCTGCGCTCGGCCTCGTCGGCCTGGGCCAGGCGGCGCATCAGCTCGTCATAGCGCCATTGCTGGCCGTTCAGGCGCAGCAGCACGCTCAGCTCAGGCACCAGGCTGCCGCGCCTGACGTTGAAGCGAAAGTCGGCCTGCTGGCGCAGCGCCTCGTCGTCCACCGGGATCTGCAGCCGCCCGCCGGCCAGCACCGGCACCTCGCGCCGGTAGCCATCCTGCCCCAGCAGCACCACGCGCAGGGCCGACAAATCCATGGCCGGATCGACCGGCCGCACGCGCACCACCAGCTCCAGCTGCTCGGCATCGGCCACGCGCGAGAACTTGCGCCAGGCCTGGATGAAATCGGCATACGGGATGAACTGCGGATCGCGCTGGGTGACGATGGCCACCGAGGCCACGGGCGGCGCATCGGCCTCGACCGCCACCGGTGCCGAGGCCGGCTGGCCCGGGGCCGCGGCCTCGGCCTGGGCCCGCGCGGCCTGGGCAGACAGGGCCAGCACCAGCAGCGCGGCCAAGCGCGTGGCAGGCAACAGCGGCAAAACGCAGGCGCGGAAACGGGTGCGCATGGGGGGTCAATAGCTCCGGGTCAACAGCGTCGCCAGCTCGCGCAGCGACTTGGGCAGCAGTTTCAGGTACCACGGCGGTGCCTCGCCCAGCGCGGCGCCCAGCTGCACGATGCGGGGCACGGCCTGGCCCAGGTGGTCGGCCGCGGCGGTCAGGGCGCGCCAGCTGCCGCCCAATTCATCCACCAGGCCCAGGCGCAGGGCCTCGGTGCCGCTGATGACGCGGCCGCTGGCCAGTTCACGCAGGGTGTCGGGCGGGAGCTGGCGGCGCTGTTGCAGCCAATCCAGAAAGTGCCCGGCCAGCTCGTGGATCAAGGCCTCGAGCACCGCCTGCTCGGCCGGATCAGGGCAACGCGCCTGCTGGGCCGGATCTTTGAAGGGCCCGCTGGCGACCACGATGTCGTGGATGCCCAGGCGCTCGGCCAGGCGGTCGATCGACCAGTGCCGCGTGATGGCCCCCACATGGCCGGTCAGCGTGCTGGGCTGGGCATACACGCGGTCGGCCGCCACGGCCAGGTACAGCGCGGCTGATTTGGCCACATCGGCACACTGGGCCAGCACGCGCGTGCCGCCGGCACGCAGGGCATCGATGGCCTCGCACAGGTCTTGCGCGGCCGCCACGCTGCCGCCGGTGCAGTTGATCTGCAGCACCAGCACGCCAATGCGCCGCCGGGTGTGCTGCTCGCGCAGCGCCTGCAGCATCGGCTGCACGGTGCTGAATTCAAGCCGGCCCACCACGGGCAGCACCGCGATCACGGCATCACGGTCGGCCATCAGGCGGCGTCCATCACGCGGCGCGCCCACTGCACCCGGTGGGGCAGGCCGCGCCAGAAGGTCCATTGCCAGGGGCGGCCGCGGATGGCGGCCTCCAGCGCCTCGTTCATGGCCAGCGTGAGCTGCGCGGTGCGTTCGTCCAGGCTGCCGGGCGGGGGCTCGGGCAGGGCCGGCCGCACCTCGGTGACGTAATGCCGGCCGTTGCGGAAGGTGAACTGCGGCAGCACCGCGCAGCCGCTGTGCACGGCCAGGCGCGCCAGGCCGGCCGGCGTGGCGCATTCATGGCCCATGAAGGGGCCGATGACCAGGGCCGTGGATTCATAGAAAAAATCGGACATGCAGGCCACGATGCCATTGCCACGCAGCGTGGCCAGCACATCGCGCGCCGAATAAGGGCTGTCGGCATCGATCAGCGTGAGCGCCCGGCCCGACAGCTGCGACAGCCGCTCGATCATGCGGTCATCGCCCGGCGTGCGCCGCATCAGCAGGCCGATGGGCACCTGCCGCAGCGTGGCGTCGTCCACCGGCGCCAGCAGCGCGTGGTACAGGCAGCCGAAATGTGCCGAGAACAGCAGCGCGCCCCGCCCGCGCGCCAGGCCCTCGCGCAGATGCGCCAGGCCGCCCACGCGGCTGAAGCGCCGGCTCTCGGTGCGCAGGCCTTCGTCGTCGGCCCACAGCAGCGCGGCCACATCAAGATAGGTTTGCCAGGCCTCGACCGTGGCGCCGGCCACCACCGCGGCCGCCCGCAGGCGCGAGCAGCCCAGCGCCTGCTGCACCAGCGGCATGCACTCGCGGCGCAGGTGATCGTGGTTGCGGGCAAACAGCCACAGCCCGGCCACGCCGCTGATCACCGGCCCCAGGCCACGCGGCCAGCGGCGCCCCAGCCAGCGCCAGCGCGGTGCCAGCGGATCAAGCGAGAACATGCGCCTCCTGGGGCTGCGCGGCGGCCGGCGCTTGCTGACGCCAGCGCAGGTAGTAGCGCAGCAGGGCCTCGCTGTCCATCAGGCGCCAGGCCAGGTGCTCAAGCAGCGCCTGGGTGGACAGGCACTCCATCGGGTCCAGGCCGGTGTGCGCGGGCGACGAGGCGCCGCAGGTGCCGCCGCAGGCCGTCTTCCAGGTGCAGCGGTGGCACTGCAGCAGCGCGCCATAGCGCGAGCGCGTGTGCGCGGCCTGGGGCGACTCGAGCGCCTCGCGCAGCGTGGTGCGGCCCACCTGGCCCAGCACGTACTCGGGCGCTCGCAGCAGATCGCAGCCGGTGATGGCGCCATTGGCCTGCACATTGAGCACGCCATTGGCCGCGCCGCAGGGGCCATCGCTGGGGCGGCAGTGGTGGTGGGCCTCGGGCTGCAGCAGCTTGTCGAGCAGGCGCGTCAGCGTGGACACCTCGATGTCGTCCAGCGTGCCGTCTTCGGCCAGGGCCACGATGCGCTGCATGGCGGCCACGTAGTCGGGCGCGTCAAACTCCATCTGGCTGTTGCACTGGCCGCGGCCGATGGGGGCGAACAGGCTGAAATCGATGGCCCGGAAGCCGCGCGAGGCGAAGTGCAGCACCACCTTCTCAAGGCTGCCCACGTTCAGGCGCGACACGGTGCACAGGATGGTGGCCTGGCGCCTGAACAGCTCTGAGAAGCGCTGCAGCTGGCGATCGACGATGGCACTGGAGCCACCCCCGTCGGGCATGATGCGGATGATGTCGTTGACCGCGGGCGGACCATCGAGCGACAGGCCGATGGACACGCGGTGCTCGGCCAGAAAGCCGGCGATGCGCTCGTTCATCACCGCGCCGCTGGTCTGCACATGGAAGCCGATGGACTTGCCCTGGCGCCGGGCCTCGGCCTCGGCGTGGCACACGCCACGTTCCAGCCACTGGAACTTGCTGAGCGGCTCACCCCCGTGAAAGCACACCTGCAGGCCCTCGGGCGCGGCCAGCCCGATGGCTTCGGTGAGCGTGCGTTCCAGGTCTTCCAGCGAGATGTCGACCGGATCGGTCTCGTCAAAGTCGTAGCAGTAGGTGCAGCGCAGCGGGCAGTAGCTGGTGAGCTTGATGATCAGGAAGGACACCGGCCAGCGCTGCGGGCGCCGCGGCAGCGGCACATCGAACAAGGCCATCAGCGCGCTGCTGGCGCGCAGCTGCTCATGGCTGGCGGGATAGCGTGCGGGGTCAGTGGGCAACAGCTGGTCGCGCACATCGTCCCAGGCGCAACTGGCCATCTGCTGGGTGGCGGTGTCGAGCAGCAGCGCACGCTGCCCCTGGCGCAGCACGCGCACGGTGCGCGCGGGCGCCTCGACGCGGATGGGAATGTGGATGGACATGCGTTGGCCTTGTGGTGGCCAGGGCGGCAGCGCCGCCCTGGCCGCTGCGATTACTGCAGCGCGCTGGTGGCCTTGCTCCAGCTCGACACCTGCGGCTTGATCGACGGCAGGTTCAGGGTCTTGACCTGAACTTGCTTGTCCTTGGCGGTGCTGAGCACGCGCACGGTGACCTGGCCTTGCACTTCCTTCTGTTGCTTCATGGTAGTTCGATGAAAGTAAAACGATCCCTGAACGACATGCCGCAAGCGGCACGACCTGGCTGGTGGGACCGGACCCAGCGCGGTGCGACGGTGCGCTTCAGACCGGCCGGCGCATGAGCGCCCGACAGACCGTGAAGACCGCACCTTTTGAGCGTTGGGTCTGCATTCAAACAATCATCGATCCATGCGGTCAACACCCCCCGAAGCCCGGGGCATGCCGGCCAGACCGGCCCGGCGTTCTGCTAAATCGCGCGCCGCGAACGGCCCTTGAGGCACCGCGCTTTTGCATCCGGAAGGTGCACTTCAGCGCCACGAATGGGCCATCAATCCCTAACAAACGAGGTGATGAGACAAATTGCAAGAATCGCAACCTGGCGCTGGCAGCGTCACTGAGCGGGGTGGCCGGTGCGGTGCGCGGCTCAGGCCGCGGTGCGCTGCCGGCGCAGTGCCGCCGCCGACAGGCCGGCCAGCAGCAGCAGCGCGGTGGCGGGCTCAGGCACCGGCGACTGCACCGCCAGCGGCGTGATGCCGATCTGGTAGTGGCCGCCGTTGTCGCCGTAGTGGCCATCGTTGACGCCGAAGCGCAAGCGACTGGAGGCCCCCGACAGCAGGCGGGTATCGATCACCACCTGGTAGCGGTGATCGGCCCGGTAGGCCGGCACATGCGGGCGCGACACCGGCGTGGCGGCGTCCGCGTCGTACACGATGAACTGGTAGGCGTTGTCGTTGACGCCGGCATTGCCGCCGCCCTGCACGGTGCCGCTGCGCGTGGCCACCAGCTGGTAGAAGCTGCCCGGGTGCTCAACCGGCCCGCCGGTGAACAGGTGGAAGGCATCGTTCAGGCGCGGGCCCAGCGAATAGCCGGTGCCGCTGATGTGCAGCAGCACCAGGCCCTGGTAATCATGGGCCGTGACCGCGCCGGCCGCGGCACTGAACTCGGCCACCAGGGTTTCAGTGGGCCCGGCCGGTGCGTAGTGGGTGCCGGCGATCTGGATCGCCCAGGTCGGGGCGGCAGCGGCGCAGCAGGCGGCAAGGCAGGCCACGCGGGCCAGCGGGAGGCGCGGAAAGTTCATGGCGGCAGGTCTCCGGGGTGAGTGGGGATGACACTGCGCAGCGCAGCAATGGCGTCAATGACGGATCACGGCGCCCCCCGGAATGCGGGGCCGGGGGGTGCCGGGGTGTGGGTGGGGGCATGGGCCGGCGCGTGGCGCGGGCGGGGGGCAGACCGCTGGGGGTTCGCAGGCTTTGGGTGCGACAGGGGGGCCGGCTAGCAGCGGTAGCAGTCCTTCGGTTCACCAAACTCCACGCCCGTAAGCCGCCGCTCAGCCTGCGAGATTGGCGTCAGCTACATTGAGCTGCCACTCAAGACAACTGTCGGCCGCCAGCCAAGGACAAATCTGACGGGCTACCGCTCGTTTGCGGCAGCCGCACCTCCCGCGGGCGCTTGCTACTTGAAGGAACGCGAGTGAAGTCTGTGACCTCGACGAGGAAGAACTACTTTGCGGAGAGGGCCGCGCTTGCAGCGTTCGACAAAGCGCTGCTCAATCATGTGCGCGCCGTCATTAAGCTTCTCGTCTCGCAGTTTGTTTCAGCAGAGAACAACCAGCGCCTGAGGCATGGGGATAGCTGGTCGCACCCGGGCAATCCGCAAGCGGTGAGCACCGGAATACAGGGGCACTCGGCCGAGCTGTATGTGAAGTTTGAGGACATCGTCGCGCACGACCTGGGCGCTATTGACCGGCACGTCGAGAAGATCGCCGAGGCGATGCTTGGACAGTTCATGCAGATGATGTATTCGACTGTCTCGGCCGCTTGCGACCAAACCGGCAATGTTGTTGACGCCAAAGAAGCAGGCGGGCCTCTCGAAGGCTTCGCGGCCATGCTCGAGAAGATTCAGTTCAGCGCGGACAAGCATGGCAAGGTGACCTTTCCCCAAATGCACTTGCACCCGGACGCGTTCAAACGGATGCAGGACGCCCAGAAAACCGCGTCGCCTGAGTTGTTACGGCGAATAGAGGAAACCAAGGCACGCAAGACCGCGGAGGCCTTGCAGGCGGAAGCCCTGAGAAAGGCACGTTTCGTCAAGTACGGGGAAGAAGCGTGAGAATCCTGCTTGCCATTGGCTGCAACGAGTATGAAAACGCAACGAAGCTCGACGGCGCTGAGGCAGACGCCAAGCGGATGTTTCAGGCGCTCTCCAACTCGGAAGACGGCTGGTACGACGGCGAGCGCTCTGGGCTCCTGCTCTCGCCAACGCTTGACCAGGTCCGCTTGGCCCTACGGGACATACTTTTCTCCGGAGCGGTTCTAGACACCTTTACGTTCTTCTTTGCTGGGCACGGAGGGGTGCACAAAGGCAGCTTCTACCTCTGGATGCGGGACACAAACGCAAACGGCCAATCTGCCACAGCCTTGGCGCTTGGCGATCTTTTCCGGTACATCAACGAGGCAGCTCCTAGGCAGACGAACATCATCATCGATGCCTGCGAGGCCGGCGGGCTCATCGAAGACCTGGGCGTCCTGTTGAAGCCTGAGCTCCTTGGCGACGTTGACACCCCTGCTCTAACGCTGCTTGCCACATCCGCGCGAAACCAGGCGGCCGGAGAAACTGCCGTCGGCGGTGACGGAACGAATGCAATCTTGGACTGCATCGAAGGTCGACAGTTCGTGAACGATGCGCACAGCGCACTAGACCTTGTCGAGATTGGTCGCCAAGTATCAGTACGCCTTCAATCGCTGGACCAAGACCCGGTGGTTTGGGGGCTGAACCTCTACGGGCCACCTAGCTTTTGCAGGAATCCTCGCTACGACCGCGATGGCAAGGGGGCTTTGCGCGACTTGGTCAAAGAATGGCCGGCCGAAGCTGATGCCGTCATCCAGAAACATCACGACCATCTGTGGACCGTATATACGTCCATGGCAGGGGACTGGGATGAAGAAGGATTCCAACAAGTCATCCGCGGTGTCGTGCAGTCCTCAGGACTGCTGGCCGAACAAGCAGCTGGGGTAGCGGAGCGCCTCGCCACGACATTGCTGCAGCGCTGCGCGCACGCCGACGACCCGTTTCGAGGGCCACTGGTCGTCGCAACGATTGCCGCCTCCTTGCTCCCTCTCGTGGCGTCTCCCGACGTCGAAGCAAGCGCGAGGCGGCTCGTGCGCGTCGCCAGCGTTGAACTCAACAAAGCGTTCTCAGGACTGATCTCAGACCTCACGACCGAGCGATTCGCTCTGCTGTCAGCAACGGGCGGTGGCCTTGCCGACCTCTACCATCTTCCGCTGCGGGTCTCAATGGCCCTAGGGTGGGCTGCAGCCGCACCACTTCTATGTCAGTCCGATGCTGACAAGCTACAAGCGGAATCGCAGTTCGCGGCAATCTTGAAGCTCCTGCTTGAGCACTACCCCAGTGCCATCGTCGCGCTCAACGATGCGCAGGCGCCATTCTGGTGTGCCGCGCTGGCAAGAGCCGCCGCCGATGGCCTAATGGACGAAGGCGAGCAACTTGCTGGCCTGGTCTTCCACTCGCTGACGCTATGTGAGGGCCGCCTGGCGCGTTGGGACCTCGCGCCCGAGAACGCCTTTGAGTACACGCTTGCGAGGGCGCACAACGACTTCTCCGAGGCCCAGGACTTTATCGAGCGGCCCATTGAGACCCTAACGGTCCTTCTAAGAGCCTCTCGCCTATATGGACTTGGGCATGTTTTCGACGAAGCCCTGTGGCGGCTAGATGGAGTTTCCTTCTCTGCCTTCATCCCGCCCGACTTCTCTCAGTACAACGCGCCAATGATGACGATCGGCGAGAGTATGGTCTGGAGCGTCGGCCACGAAGTCTGCCGGGCCGAAGAGTTCGCCGCGACCTGGCCGTCGTCGGTCCCGCTCCCGCATTCGCCCGTCGTCGCGGCGCTGGCGGTAATGTCTTCTTTGCTACTCCGGGACCGCCAGCCGTGGTTCCTTTTGGAGACGGTGCCGACGTAGACAGGTTTGCCAGCATGAGGTTCTGTCCGCGCCGCTCATAAGGACGCAATCCAAACGTCCTCGCCTAGATTGATTGCGATGCCGCAAAACCGCCCCTGACGAACTCCCGCTTTCAGTCTCAAGCGGTCTCATCCCACCCTCTTCAGCTGACCACTCGCCCTGCCACCGGCCGCGTGCCGCCCGCCATGGCAAGCCCACTGAAGCCGAGCGCCCAGCGATCAGCAAACCAAACCCTCAACAAGCGCGGCAACGCGCATGGCCCGTTCCGCCCTACCCCAGGGCCTGGACAATCGCCCAGCGCCCCGCGCAGGCGCGCGCCACCGGGTCGATATGATCGATTCCCAAGCCCGGCACCGCTTCTCGGTGCGGGGCCTGCGGATCTCAGCGCGGCTCGGGTGCCTGTGATGCCGCTGTGGATTGGCGCCGCACAGCAACGGGTGCCCTGCGGTGCGGGGCGTTGGTCGTGCGGCGGTCAACACACGGCGGCACGCGGCGACACTGGGTTGCCAAAGGACAAACCTCACCCATGCTTCGCTACGAAACCATCCCCGTCACCCCGTTCGAGCAGAACTGCTCGCTGCTGTGGTGCACTGACACGCTGGAGGCCGCGGTGGTCGATCCCGGCGGCGATCTGGAGCGCATCCGTGCCGCCACGGCGCGGCATGGCGTCACGCTCAAGCAGATCCTGCTCACCCATGCCCACATCGACCACGCCGGCGGCACCGGCACGCTGGCGCGTGAAGAGGGCCTGCCCATCGTCGGGCCGCATCCGGGTGACCAGTTCTGGATCGACGGCCTGGCGCAGCAGGCGCAGATGTTCGGCTTCAAGCCGGCCGAGCCCTTTGCGCCCACGCGCTGGCTGGCCGATGGCGACACGGTGCAGGTGGGCCAGGTCACGCTGAACGTGCGCCACTGCCCGGGCCACACGCCGGGGCATGTGGTGTTTCATGATCCGGCCACGCAGCGCGCCTTTGTGGGCGATGTGCTGTTTGCCGGCTCGATCGGCCGCACCGATTTTCCGGGCGGCCACCATGCCACGCTGATCAGCAGCATCACCGATCGCCTGTGGCCGATGGGCGATGACACGGTGTTCATCCCCGGCCACGGGCCGGAAAGCACGTTTGGTGACGAGCGGCGCCACAACCCCTTCGTGGGCGGCACCTGAGGCCTGCGGCCGCTGGTGAATAAGTCACAAGCCGGGGTGGCGCCAGTTCACCAAACCGGTGGATCACTGCCACCTAAGCTGCTTGCCATGGCGTGAAAGCCGTGCCGCCGGCACAGCAGGGCGCCCCAAAAGCAGGAGTGATCACCATGCTGGATCTGCACGACACCCGCAGCGCGCACGTGGCCGAGTTTTATGCCGGCTTTGCCGCCACCCTGCCGGCCACGCGCAGCCGGGGCTATGCCGGCCCTGAGCGCCGGGGCGCGGCCTCGCAGCAGCACCGCCGCATGGCGCAGATGCTGGACACGCTGGACCACGGCCTGCTGCTGGTGGATGCCGAGGGCCGCATTGCGCACCTGAACAAGGCCGCCCGCCGTGATCTGGATGCCAGCCACCCGCTGCAGCTGGCCGGCGATCACCTGGCCACGCGCCTGGGCGCCGATGCCATGCCGCTGCGCGAGGCACTGCAGGGCGCCGCGCTGCGCGGCCTGCGCCGCCTGCTGATGCTGGGCGAGGGCCGCCAGCGTGTCAGCGTGGCCGTGGTGCCGCTGGCCCCGCTGGGCACTGAAAGCCAGCATGGCGTGGCCCTGCTGCTGAGCCGCCGCCAGGTGTGCGAAGAGCTCACGGTGGACTGGTTTGCCCGCGCCCACGGCCTGACGATGGCCGAGACCGCGGTCATCAAGGGCCTGTGCGCCGATTTCACGCCGCAAGAGATTGCCCAGCGCCAGGGCGTGGGCCTGGCCACCATCCGCACGCAGATCGGCAGCATCCGCCAGAAGACCGGCGCCTGCAGCATCCGCGCGCTGGTGCGCCAGGTGGCCCTGCTGCCGCCGCTGGTGAGCGCGCTGCAGGCGCCGCCCACGCTGCCGGCCACGCCGGCCGTGGAACCGGCGGCGCCCAGGCTGGCCGATGCCCCGCGCAGCGTGCAGCCCGCCGCCGCGTCACGCGCCAAGAGCCGGGCGCTGCCGGCCTGATCGGCCGCCGGGCCGGGGCGCCATCGCGGCGCCATCGCGGCACAAGCGCCGCAGCCTGGCGCGCCGTCACGACGTTGCGGCGCGGGCGCAGTTAGCATGCGCGGCGTGCATCGGCGGCCATCCAGGGCTGCCGCACGCCTCGCCCATGGTGTCTGACGCCGAAAAACCCCCTCTTGCCGCCCCGCCCGCTGCCGGCCCCGCCGATGCCAGCGGCGCCACCATGTCCGATGCGCTGCGCGCGCTGGCCGAGCGCGGCGAGGTGCGGCGCTACCGCAAGGGCACGCTGCTGATCCAGGAGGGTGACCACGGCGACACGCTGTTCATCATCCTCAGCGGCCGGCTGCGCGCCTACAGCGCCGGCGACAACGACCGCGAGATCACCTACGGCGTCTACGGCCCCGGCGAGTACCTGGGCGAGATCAGCCTGGATGGCGGGCCGCGCTCGGCCAGCGTCATCACGCTGGAGGCCACGCAGTGCGCGGTGGTGAGCCGGCGCACGCTGGAGCGCTTCATCTCCGAGCGGCCCGAGTTCGCGTTCGAGTTGCTGGCCAAGGTGATCCGCCGCGCGCGCGCGGCCACGCTCAATGCCCGCCAGCTGGCGCTGAACGATGTGTACGGCCGGCTGCGCCTGTTGCTGGCCGAGCTGTCGCAGCCGCTGGACGACGGCAGCCGCCGCGTTGGCGAGCGCCTCACGCACCAGGAGATGGCGCACCGCCTGGGCTGCTCGCGCGAGATGGTGAGCCGACTGATGAAAGACCTGGAGCGCGGCGGCTACATCACGCTGCACGACGCGCGCATCCACATGCTCAAGCCGCTGCCGCAGCGCTGGTGACGGCCGGCCCCCGGCCCGCGGGGTACGGCGGCCCACGCCCGCCGCCCTTCGACGCCAGCGCTGGGCATGGGCGTGCGGCGGGTGTCAGTCTTCAGGCGCTGGGCGGGCCGAAGCGCTGGTCGGGCTTGGTGGCGGCCTCGTACATCGGATCCACGCGCGCATAACGCGCCTCGATCTCGGCAATGCGGCTTTCGCCCGACGGGTGGGTGGACAGCCACTGCGGCGGCGCGCCCTTGTTGGCCGCCAGCATCTTGCGCCACAGCGAGGCGCCGGCGCTGGGCTTGTAGCCGGCCTTGGCCGAGAGGATCAGGCCCAGCGCGTCGGCCTCGGATTCGTCCTCGCGTGAGAAGCGCAGCGTCAGCAGCTGGCCGCCGATACCGGCCGCGGTGCGGCCCAGATCGCCCAGGCCGAACAGCGCCGCGCCCAGCTCGATGGCGCCGCGCGTGGCCATGGTCTTGCCCATGCGCTCGCGCGCGTGCTCCAGCAGCGCGTGCGACACCTCGTGGCCCATGATCACCGCCACCTCGTCGTCGTCGAGCTTGAGCTTGTCGAGGATGCCGAAGTAGAAGGCGATCTTGCCGCCGGGCATGCAGAAGGCGTTGAGCTCCTTGCTGCCGATCAGGTTGACCTCCCAGCGCCAATCCTTGGCGCGCGGGTTGCAATCGAAGGTGAGCGGGATGATGCGGTTGGCGATGTAGCGCAGGCGCTTGACCTGCGGATGGTCCTTGCCGGCCAGGCCATGCTGGCCGCTGGCCTGCTGCAGCATCTGGCGGTATTGCTGGCCGGCGCCCTGCTCGATCTGGTCGGCGCCGGTGAGCTTGGCAAAGCTCGAGCGCTTGCACTCGGGCTCGGCGGCCAGCGCCGGCAGCGCGGTGCTGGCGCCCAGCACGCCGGCGCCGAACAGCGCGCCGCCCAGGCGGCGGCGGGCATGCAGCATGCAGCGGCAGCCCTCGGCATGGCGGGCCAGCGCGGGCAGGGCCACCTGGGCATCGGTGCGAAACGGGGTGTCGGTCATCGTCGGCTTCTCGTCGTCGTCGTCGCGGCTGGGCGTCGGGTGGATCAGATGGGGTCGGCCGGCCGGGTGTCAATCATCGCGCGGCGCGGCGGCGGCCACTTCCAGCCGCTGCACGGTGACACGCAGCCACCACAGCATGCCCAACGCCGGCAGCGCCGCCACGGTGGACACGATGAAAAATGCCGGCCAGCCGATGGATTCAGCCAGCACGCCGGCCAGCGGCCCCACCCACACCCGGCCCACCGAGGCAAAGGCGCTCAGCATCGCGAACTGCGTGGCCGTGAAGCGCTGCTGCGTCAGGCTCATCAGAAAGGCCAGGAAGGCCGCCGTGCCCATGCCGCCGGCGATGTTGTCGACCGCGATCACCGCCAGCAGCGAGCCATCCACCGGCGTGGCCTGCTTCAGCGCCACGAAGCCCCAGTCAAACGCCGGCAGCAGCACCGCGCCCAGCGTGCCCTTGCCGTGGGCGGCCAGCCACCAGTAGCCCAGGTTGCTGATCATCTGCAGCACGCCGAAGGCCATCAGCGCGCGCCACAGGCCCAGGCGCAGCATCAGCAGGCCGCCGGCCAGCGCGCCGCCGATGGTCAGCCACAGGCCCAGCACCTTGTTGACCACGCCCACCTCGGCCGAGCTGAAGGCCATGGCCTTGAGCAGAAAGGGCGTGACCAGCGCGATGGCAAACGCATCGCCCAGCTTGTAGAGCACGATGAACAGCAGGAACAGGCCCGCGCCGGGCTGGCTGAAGTAGGCGCCCAGGCCGCTCAGCAGCGTCTGGAAGCGGGCCACGCGCGCCGTCCAGGTGGCCAGCGGCAGCGTGAAGCCCAGGCCCAGCAGCAGCGCGGCCAGGTCGATCCAGCGCGCCTGCAGCGTGGGCGCCAGGCTGCCACCGGCCAGCCAGGGGCCCAGCACGGCGGCGGCGGCGGGCGTGAACACCTGCTGCGTGGCCACATAGCCGGCGGCCACCGCCAGCAGCACGGCCAGGAAGCCCAGCACGTCCTGCCGGCCGGCCACCGCCGGGGCCAGGCCATCGGCCGGCGCGGGCGGCAGCGGTGCCAGCCGCGGCAGCAGCAGCAGCGAGAGCGCCGCCGCGCCGGCCATGGCCAGCGCCATCCAGCGGTACAGCTCGGGCCAGCTGATGCCGCCGCCCTGCACCGGATCGGTCCAGATCATCGCCAGCCCGCCCGACACCACCATGGCCGCGCGGTAGCCGGCCACATTGAGCGACGAACCCAGCCCGCGCTCGGCCGGCGGCAGCAGATCGGTGCGGTAGGCGTCGATGACGACATCGTGCGAGGCCGACAGAAAGGCCACCAGCACCGCCAGCAGCGCAAACATCTGCAGCGCGCCGGGTGGGCCGATGGGCGTGAGCGCGGCCATGGCCAGCAGGCCGCCGGCCAGCGCCAGCTGGGTGAGCACCAGCCAGCCGCGCCGCCGGCCCAGCAGGCCCACGGCGGGCTCGAAGCGGTCCATCAGCGGCGCCCACAGGAACTTGAAGGTGTAGGGCAGGCCCACCAGGCTGAGAAAGCCAATGGTGGCCACATCCAGCCCGGCCACGCTGAGCCAGACCTGCAGCGCCTGGCCGGTGAGTGCCAGCGGCAACCCCGAGGCAAAGCCCAGCACGGCAACGACGACAAGACGGCGCAGCGCGGCGGCGGTGGGCCGGGCTGAGGGGGCGGCAACAGGCATCGGCGGCATTCTAGGGAGGCCCCTGCCGCCCCCGGCCCCGGCCGGCGCGCGGGGCGCCCGCCCGGCACGCTACTTCACCGGCACACCGGCGCTGCGCGCTGCCGCCAAGGCCTGCCCGGTGGTCTGCAGGCGCGTGGCGTCGCGGGGCACCGCGCCAGCCGGCAGGCAGCGCACGGCACCCAGCTTGCCCGGCGCATCCAGGCTGGTGATGCGCGGGCCGCTGGGCAGGTAGATCGGGATGTAGACCGGCCCACTGGCCACCGGCACCGGCCAGGCCTGGTCGGCCGGCGCGGCGGCCATGGCCGCGTCGGTGGGCAGCACCGCCTCGTCGGGGTAGCGCAGCGCCACGAAGGCCGCGGCGCCGCGGGCCGCGCACAGCTGCGCCGCACGCGCCGCCCAGGCGGCGTTCACCCACGGGCCGCTGGTGTCGCGGGTGCCATGAAAGGCCAGGTAGAAGCTGTCAGCGGCGATGGCCAGCTCCTGGTAGCCGGTCTTGCCGTCGTAGGGCTGGAAGCTTTGCGCACCGGCGGCGGTGGCCAGGCCGGCCAGGGCGGCGGCGGCCAGGCCGCGCAGGCCGTTGTGGGCGGGGGTCATGACGGGCACCTCCTGCGGCTCAGGCCTGGCGGCCACTGCTGGCCAGGTACCACTTGCGCAGCGCGTTGAACACGGGCAAATGCGCCTCGCCGTCCACCTCCATCCAGACCGTGCGCGGGTGATCGATCCACAGCAGCGTCTTGCCGTTGCGGGCGTCGGTGGCCTTCAGCGTGACATGGCGGCGCACGTCGCCATCCCAGCGCGACTGCATGTCCACCACCAGCACCGGCAGGCCGGCCTCGGACAGCTTGCGCAGGCTGTCGGCATCCACCTTGCGGCCCAGGCCGCGATCGGCCAGCAGCGCGGCCATCTCGTCGGCGTTGAGCACGCGGCGCACGCCCAGGTCAGACAGCACGCTGCGCACGAAGAACTCGAAGCGCAGCGGGTAGACGTTGGTCTGCGTGTTCAGCAGCACCACGCGGAACTGCGCCGGTTGGGTGCCCGTCTCCCACACGCGGGTGGCCCCGGCGTCGAGCTGGGTGGTGGTGTTGTACTGGCCGCTCTTGGCGTCGAGCGTGATCGGGGCGTAGGTGCTGCAGGCACTGGCCAGGCCGGCCAGCAGCGCAAGGCTCAGGCGTGACCATCGGGGCATCTTCACGGCGCTTGTTCCTCCGGGGCAGGGCGCGCGCGGCGGCGGCAACTGCGCGCGCCGTTCGCGTCCACCGCCACGCTAGCAGGCGGCGCGTGGCATCGGCGCCAAAGCGCGGCCTGGATGGGTGACCAGATGTACCGCGTGCGCCGTCAGGATGCCGGCCGCGAGGCGCCGTCGGCCGGCGTGGGCACGATGCCGTCTTCCACCTGCTTGTACACGGCCTCGGCCAGGGCCAGCAGGCGCTCCTTGGGCAGGTTGCCCACCAGCGCGCAGCCGAAGCCGTCTTCGGTCCAGTAGAACATGCCCAGTTCGCCGTCGCGCTGGTAGCGGAAGGCGGTGTCGGCGCCGGCCTCGGGGCGGCGCAGGTAGACGGTGACGCGCTGGCCGCCGCTGTTCTGGTACATCAGCTGCGCGCTGGGGCCGGCGGCATCGGGCAGCAGGCGCCCGCCCACCAGCTCGAAGCCATGCGCGCGCAGATCAAACAGCCGCACCGGCATGGCCAGGCGCTTGGACAGCCAGCGCGCCAGGTGCTCTTCTTGCGCGCGCTGCTCGGCGGCGCTGCCCTGGGCCACGTTCACCTCCACCGGGTGGCGCACCTCGGGGGCGTAGACGGCATGGGCCACGGCAGCGCGGTGCGTCCAGGCCAGCGGCGAGGGCGGCGCCCAGCCACGCGCCTGCAGCGCCACCTGGATCTCTGGCGAGCCCCACACCAGGCCGGCGCCCACCATGCCGCCCAGCACACCGCCGGCCAGCAGCAGGCTGGCGGCCAGCGCCAGCGGCAGGCGCCGGCGCGGCGGCGCGGCCGGCACCGGCGAGCGCATGCCCTCGGTGACCAGCGTGCGCCAGGCCTCGGGCACGGGCTCGTCGGCCAGGGGCTCGAAGCGTGCGCGCAGCGCATCGCGGTCAGCGGCCCACAGGCGCACGCGGGCGGCGTCTTCGGGGTGGTCGCGCAGCCAGGCATCCACCGCGGCGGCGGCGGCACTGTCGAGCTCGCCGTCCAGCCAGGCCGAAAGGCGTTCGTCGTCGGGGCGGGGGGTCTGGTCCATGGCTAGATCACCCGCCGCAGTGCGGGGGTGCCTTCGGGGCGCGCGGGGCTGCGGCCGTCAAGATGCTCGCGCAACGCGGCGCGGGCGCGCGACACGCGCGACATCACGGTGCCGATCGGGATGCCCAGCGTCTCGGCGCATTCGGCATAGCTGAACTGCTCCACGCTGACCAGCAGCAGCGGCTGGCGCTGCTCGAGCGGCAGGCGCGCCAGCGCGGCCATCAGGTCGATGCGCAGGCCCACGTCGGCACCGGGGTCGGCGCGCAGCGCGTCCTGGCGCGCATCGGCCTCGGCCGGGTCGACGATGCTCAGCCGGCTGTCGCGGCGGCGCTGGTCGAGGTGGGCGTTGTGGGTGATGGACAGCAGCCACACCACCATGTCGCGCAGCGGATCGAACTGGTGCCAGTGGGTGAGCGCGCGCTCCAGCGTGGTCTGCACCAGGTCGTCGGCAGTGCCGGCATCGAAGGTGAGCGAGCGTGCATAGCGCCGCACCCGCGGAATGGCGGCAAGCAGTTGCTGGCGAAATGCGGCTGGGGCGTCCACGCGATGCATACGGGCAGGGGTGCCGGATTATTCCGCTGGCGGCGCCCGTGGCATCAGGCCTGCCACCGGCAAGGTCACACAGCGGCGCACAGGACGCCCGCGCATTGCGCCGCACAATTGCGAATTTGCAGATGACCGGCCGACAAACCACGCCGGTGGAGACCGAAGGCATGTCCGAACTCGACTGGAGCGACCTGCGCTATGCGCTGGCGGTGGGCCTGACCGGCTCGCTGGCCGGGGCGGCACGGCAGCTGGGCGTGAACCACACCACCGTGCTGCGCCGGCTGGACGCGCTGGAGGAGCGCCTGGGCGCGCGCCTGTTCGAGCGCGCGCGCGCCGGCTACCTGCCCACCGAGGCCGGCGCGCTGCTGCTGGAGCAGGCACGGCGCATGGCCGACCAGGCCGAGGAGATCGAGCGCCGCGTCAGCGGCCGCGACCGCGAGCTCACCGGCCCGCTGCGCGTG
>CAYPDO010000011.1:19465-27141 GCA_964409495.1 uncultured Bordetella sp. | reverse complement strand
ATACCCCCGCCGCCTGCTATGGCAGCGACAGCGCCGTGATCGCCGCGCGCTGTGGTGCCGCGCTGGTGGTGGCGCGCAAGAACCAGGGGCGCGTGAATGCGCTGCAGGATCTGGTCGCCAACCTGTCAGAGACACCTGCCAGGATGGCGGGTGTGGTGTTCAACGAGTTCTGAGTCGCATCAAGATGGCTGCCGCAGCCGATCCACGAGGCGCGGCGCCCCCCGCATCGCGTCAAGCCGATCCCATCCTGCCCGCGGGTTCTGACCGCGTGGTGCTGCTCTTGCTGCTGGCAGGGTTCGCGCTGCTCTATGTTCCGGCCTGGATTGAACTCGCCAAGACCGTTTGGGCCACGGACGAGCAGGGGCACGGACCGATCATTCTGGCGGTGAGTGGCTGGCTGCTTTATCGCAGCCGGCATAACCTCGCCGCAATGCCGTCCGTGCCGATTGGTTGGCTGGGCTGGTCCGTTCTGCTGTTTAGCCTGGCGCTCTATTCGCTCGGGCGCTCGCAGGACATCGTCATGTTCGCCGTCGGATCGCAGATCGGTGTACTTGTATCGCTGCTGCTGTTGTTCAAAGGCCGTTCAGCGTTGCGCTTGGTGTGGTTTCCCCTGTTCTTCATGCTGTTCATGGTGCCGCTGCCTGAGGCGCTTGTGGCGGCAGTGACCAGCCCGCTGAAGAGCGCTGTTTCCGCGGTTGCCAGCAATCTCCTTCATGCCATCGGCTACCCGGTGGGGCGTAGCGGCGTGATCATGACAGTTGGTCCCTATCAGTTGCTAGTGGCCGACGCATGCGCGGGACTCAACAGCATGTTCACCCTCGAAGCGCTGGGCATGCTCTACATGAACTTGATGCAATACACCAATCCAGTACGCAACGTCTCGCTGGCGCTGCTTCTGGTACCGACAGCATTCGTGGCGAACATCGTGCGAGTGATGATCTTAGTGTTGGTGACATATCACTTCGGTGATGAAGCAGGGCAAGGTTTCGTGCACGGCTTTGCTGGCATGGTCCTGTTCATCGTGGCTCTGGTATTGATGCTCGGACTGGACAAGTTCCTCGGCTACTTTATGCCCGCCCACAGTGGGGGAAAGTCGTGACACTAGGGCGCCGTAAGGCGCTGGTGGTGCTTGCCCTCGCTGTCGGATCGGCCGTGGTTGCGCACGCCTGGCGGCCAACCAAGCACCTCACCGATCTCCGTCCGCGATTGGATCTTGAACAGCTGTTCCCCCGGCAGTTCGGGCTGTGGGTGCAAGACACGCGGGGGCCGGTGCAACTGGTCTCGCCAGACCAGCAGGCGCTGTTGAACAAGATCTATAACCAGACTCTCAGTCGAACCTATGTGGGTCCGCAGGGACAGCGCGTCATGCTGTCGGTGGCCTATGGTGGGGACCAGTCAGACGGCACACGTGCGCATCGTCCCGACGTTTGTTACCCGGCCCAGGGTTTCCAGATCCGCAGTGATCAGGACGGACTGCTGACCGTGGGTGCGCAACAGATCAGAGCACGGAAGCTGGTGGCACAGCAAGGTGCACGGGTCGAACCGATTACGTATTGGGTTGTCGTGGGAGAGCGTGTTGCCCTGAGTGGTACGGAGCAGAAACTTGCTCAGTTGCGGTACAGCACCAAGGGGGTCATTCCAGACGGCATGCTCGTCCGTGTGTCCACCATCGATGCCAATGCCGAGCAGGCCTATCAAGTCCACCAGCATTTCATCCAGGACATGGCCGGTGCAATGAACGGGGCCAACTACGCGCGGGTGTTCGGCGGACGAACCGACTGAGGCCGACTCTTTCGAGCCGTACCGATCCACCAGACCCTTATGTCCCAGCCTCTTGGAACGGTTGCCGTCGCCAAACGCAGCCTCTCACATTTTGCCATTGGCAAAGCATTGGCGGCCCTGGTTGGGATTGGCACGCTACTCTTGCTGGTGCGATCGCTGAGCCGTGGTGACTACGGCTTCTACATCGTCTTGTTTGCGGTGTTTGAGATCGTCCAACTGGCGGCCAGTCCCGGTGCCTATGCAGTCGCTTTCCGATACCTCCCTGAACTTCGCCAGCCAGGAGGCGGACTTGCATTGTCCAGGTTGGTTGGGGCGCTGTGCCTGTATCGTCTGTTGACATTGGCCGTCGTGGCCGGAATCGCCATTGTGGCGAGTGAGCCTCTGTCAAGGTTGCTAGGTGATCAGCATCGGGCTGTGGCGCTTCAATGGTTCGCGCTCATCTTGTTGTTCGAGGGCATGGCACGGTTCATCGACGTGCAGTTCGAGTCGCTGCTGCAGCAAGGGGTGGCGCAGCTTTCGGCACTATGCCGAAATGGCTCCAAGCTCATCGCATTGCTCTGGCTAGGTCAGTTCGGACGTCAAGAGGTCGAGTTGGAAGTCTGGCTCCAATTGGAAGTTGCAACGTCTGCTTTCGGAATGCTGGTGTCCTGCGTCCTGATGGAGCGATATCGACGTGAACGCAGGCGGGAGCCAGTTGCTGATTCCATTCCCATGCCGAAGCTGGGGCGACTTATGAGGTACTCAGCGCCCACATACCTGTCGCAGGTGCTGTACTTGGCGGCCGGGGTGGACATGGTCAAGGTGCTGGTCAATAAGCTCCTGGGTGCAGCGGTTATTGGTGCGTTTGGCTTTGCCTCGGCTCTGCACGGAACGATTCAGCGATACCTGCCCAGCTTTCTGCTGATCGGATGGGTGCGGCCGCTTTTTATCAGTGCCAGAAGCCAGGGTAAATCAACAACGGAACTCGTTGAGTTCGCGGGTACCGTTATCAAACTCAATCTGCTAATGCTTGCGCCCATTGCTACCGTACTGCTGGTTTCGGGTGATGTGGTCGTGAAACTGCTCTCCGGCGGACGAATGGCCGACAGCCTGGTGTATCTCCACTTCTTCATACTGTTGCTGGTGCTGCAGACCATTCGCGGCGTCGTGGTGCTGCTGAGCATGACCATGGAAGTCGGAAACGGCTCCTTGGTTGCGACCTGTGTCTCGCTCGTCGGCATAGCCCTGGGGCTGATGTTCTACCAAGACATCGGCGTCTGGTCACTTTGTGCTGGACTGCTGGTTGCCGAGGGGTCGTGGACACTGGTCATGACCGGCTTTTTACGGCGATGTGGACTGCACTTTCGATTGCCCATGCTTGCAATCCTGAAGTTCATGTTGGGCGTGATCATTGCTTGGGCGGTTGGTGGGGCTGTGCTCGCAATGTTGCCCAAGCCAGGTGCGGCCGTTCAGTTGACAGTTGCCGGGTTTGCCGCACTGTCGTGTCTGATCGCGTGTTCATTCATGAAGCCCTTTAGCGTTGGTGAACGCGTGCTCATCGGCCGGTTGCTTCCCGGCAAATTTTTCAAGTGGTAGGCCGTGCGCAGCCCTGGAAAAAGCATGAACCGTACAGCTGGCGCTCTGCCCCTGAAGGCGTCTCAAAATGCCGGATGTCCGATGCGGGTGCACGCGCGCCCTGTTGAAAGCTGGCGATCACGCGAATCGGCAATAACGCGAGCGCGAACCAGTCCAGGGCTTCTTGGCGGCGCCATGGGCCCCGGCTGCGGTGAAGGCATCTCAGCGGTGACCCGAGAGACACAGATGCAAGCCACCGACACCGAGGACAACGATGCAGTGCACAAGCTTCGAGATTCTGGCCGGCGGCGCGGCCTGCAGCGGGCACTCGGGGCGCGCAGAAGCCAAGGCGAAGAACTTATTCCGGCATCTTTTCGCTGCGTTGAAGTTCGATCAAGTTGTCGGGCTCGGCGCAGCCTAGGCGAAGGCAGTTAATAACGCGATTGCCCAGGCAGCTTGAAGCTGATGTCAAACCAGCCTCGTTTCAGATCAGTTAAATCATTCAGTAAGCGGGAACAAAATGGCATATACCGACGAAGTCAATGCTCAAGTAGTCCTACAGTTGCTCAAGAAGCATGGAATCCGGCGAATTGTGGCATCACCCGGGGCGACCAATGTTTCCTTGGTTGGCAGCTTGCAGCGAGATTCCTTCTTCGAGATTTTTTCGGTTGTCGACGAACGCTCTGCAGCTTACATCGCATGCGGGATGGCCGCCGAATCAGGAGAGCCGGTTGCGCTGAGTTGCACGGGCGCCACTGCTTCGCGCAACTACATGCCTGGCATGACCGAGGCCTACTATCGCAAGCTGCCCGTACTCGCAATCACCTCCAGTCAAATACTCCCGAGAGTCGGTCAGCATATTGCTCAGGTGATTGACCGAAGCGTCATACCGCGCGACGTGGCCAACCTCAGCGTCAGTTTGCCAGTTGTCAATAACGACGACGACCTGTGGGACTGCGAGCTCAAAGTTAACCGTGCACTGCTTGAACTGCGCCGTCGCGGCGGTGGACCGGTTCACATCAATCTGCCCACGGTGTACAGCGAGAACTTTGCCGTCAAGGAACTGCCTAGTTTCCGGTTCATCGAGCGGCTGACCATGCAGACGCCGATGCCCGCTTTGCCTAACGGGCGCGTAGGCATCTTCATTGGTGCACATGCGCCAATGTCGCAAGCACTGACTGATGCCATTGATCGCTTCTGTGCCGCCCACGACAGTGTGGTCTTCTGCGATCACACCAGCGGCTATTACGGCCGCTATCGTGTTCAGTACGCGCTCGCAGCCTTTCAGCAGGGATTGGACCTTGGCCAGGTCCGGCCAGATGTTCTGATCCATCTTGGCGAAGTGTCTGGCGACTACTACAGCCTCAACATCGCCGGAAAGGCTGTGTGGCGCGTCAGCGAGGACGGCGAACTACGCGATACCTTCCGAAAGTTGCGTTACGTGTTTGAGATGCCCGAGCAGGCATTCTTTGACCGTCTTACCGAGGGCAAGACTGGCAACTCCACCGCGTACTATGCGCAGTGCCAGGAGCAGGTTAGCCGCCTGCGCGGCAAGCTGCCCGAGTTGCCGTTCTCAAACATCTACACCGCGGCGCAGCTTGCTCACCGCATACCGCAAGGTGCCGTCGTCCATTTCGGCATCCTGAACAGCCTGCGCTGCTGGAACTTTTTCGACATGCCTGCAGGCGTCAGGACCGACTGCAACGTTGGCGGGTTCGGTATCGATGGCTGTGT
Source organism: uncultured Bordetella sp. (assembly GCA_964409495.1). Taxonomy (GTDB): domain Bacteria; phylum Pseudomonadota; class Gammaproteobacteria; order Burkholderiales; family Burkholderiaceae_C; genus Pseudaquabacterium. The sequence goes on along the minus strand of CAYPDO010000011.1, from coordinate 22,071 downwards.
GTCCAGCCTCATTGGCGCGTCGTGGGTGAAACCGGACCAGTTGTACTTCGCGGTCGTGGGCGATCTGGCGTTCTTCTACGATCTCAACAGCATCGGCAACCGGCACGTCGGTCGCAATCTGCGCATCCTTCTTGTCAACAACGGCGTCGGCGTCGAGTTCAAGAACTACAACCACCGCGCGGCCAGCTTTGACAACAACACCGACACGTACATTGCCGCGGCAGGGCACTTCGGCAACAAGTCGAAAAGCCTGGTCAAGAACTTCGCGCAGGATCTCGGTTTTGAGTACCTGAGCGCCAGCAGCAAAGACGAACTTGAACGTGTGGCGCCAGCCTTCGTGCGTCCAGAACTCGGGGATCGCCCAATGCTGCTTGAAGTGTTCACCGATGCGGACGACGAAAGCAATTCTCTTGAACTCATGAGCACGATTGAGTACAGCGCCGCCGGCCGCGCCAAGCTGCTGGCCAAATCCGTACTCGGCGAAGCTGGTGTCGGGGCCCTCAAGAGGCTCTTTGGCCGCTGATGTTGCTTGTCCATCCGTGCTGGGCTGGCCACCGTACGCGTGCGCCAGATTCAGTTTCGATTCGAACCAGTTTTTTGTTTGAGGAACCGAATTGAAGTTCTTCTTCGCAGGCCACACCACCTTCGGCAATCGCGGCTGCGAGGCGCTGATCCGCTCGACGGTCGGGCTGATCCGCCAGCGGCAGCCGCAGGCGCGATTCGTCGTGCCGTCCTCAGCCATTGAGCTTGACCGCCGCCAGTGGCCGCAGGCTGCCGACAATGGTGTGGAGTTCGTGCCCGCGCCGGCCTTCCCGTCCAGCATCAAGTGGTGGAACCGCGCGGTGCGCCTGCTGCCGCAGGTGGAACGCAGCATCGTGCCCCGGCACAGCCTGCCGCCCGACACGCTGGATGTGCTGGCCGGCTGCGACGCCATGATCATGAGCGGCGGCGACGTGATCTCGCTCGACTATGGCCTGGCCTCGCTGTATGACTGGACCGGCTATGTCGACAACGCGCGCCGCCTGGGCAAACCGGCGCTGCTGTGGGCGGCATCGGTGGGGCCGTTCAAGGCCAAGCCGCATGTTGAGCGGCACATGGTGGGCCACCTGCGCGCCTATGCCGCGCTGAGCGTGCGCGAGTCGGCCACCCATGCCTATCTGTCGGGCCTGGGCATCCAGGCCAGGCTGGTGGCCGACCCCGCGTTCACCATGCAGCCCGAAGTGTTTGACCATGCACCGCTGCTGCCGGCCGGTGCGGGCGGTGTGCTCGGCTTCAACGTCAGCCCGCTGATCCGCGGCTATCGCGACACCGAGGCGTCGCGCCAGGCACTGGATGCCGAGATCATCGGCTTCATCGCCGAAGTGCTGCGCAACACCGATCTGGGTGTGCTGCTGGTACCCCATGTCGGCCCGCTGGACGGCGGCAGCTTCAACAGCGATCACCTGTACATGCAAGGGCTGCTGGCATCGGCCGGGCTGGATCCGGCCCGCGTGAAGCTGGGCCCCGCGATGCTGAACGCCGCCCAGCTCAAGCACCTGATCTCGCAGTGCCGCTACTTCATGGGCGCTCGCACGCATGCCACAGTGGCCGCCTTCTCCACCGCCGTGCCCACCACGTCCATCGCCTACAGCGTCAAGGCCAAGGGCATCAACCGCGATCTGTTCGGGCATCTTGACCATGTTCTTGAGACGCCATCGGTGACACGTGAAACCTTGATGCAGCACCTGCGGCTGCTTCAGGAGCGCGAGTCAGACCTGCGCCGCTTCCTGGCTGAACGCATTCCCCAGGTGCGTGAACTGTCGGGTGCCGCGGCCGACCATGCGCTGGCCCAGGTGGCCCCGGCGCATGCCTGACGGCAGCACCCGCCCCAACTGCTGGAGACCCATGCCATGCTGACACGCAACGCCCGCAGCCAGGTCAGCGTCCTGCCCTGGGTGCTTGGCCTGCCACTGCTGGTGCTGGTGGGCATTGCGGTGGCGGTGGCGCCGCCCTACGCCACCGCGCTGGTGCTGGGGTTGATGTTGCTGGGCATGGCCGTGGTCATGCCGTTCAATGGCCTGCTGCTGGCCTGTCTGGTCACATCGGCCGTCATTGGCGGATCAGCCGAATACTTCCTGGGCATCAGCCAGGCCAACTGGCTGCCCTTCATGCTGTCGGTGCTGCTGGCCGCCAGGGGATTTGTCACCGCTCATGTGACGATTGGCGCTCGCCAGACCCAGCTGGCGCAGAGGATGAACGGTATGGGTTGGGCCTGGTTCGGACCACCCGCTATCGTCTATCTGTTCACACTGGTGGCTTCGGCCGCCAGCAATGCTGTCCCTTTGTCCCAGGCCTTCGCGTCAGTGAAGAACTATCTGCTGATGTGGGGTGTGCTGGTGGCGGTGATCTACCACCGCGACATGGCACGGTCCTCAACTCAGATTTGGCGCGCGTTCGTACTGATCGGCCTGTTGCAGTTGCCGGTGGTCTTGTACCAGCGGTTTTTCATCGCCAGCCGCTTGGCCAATACAGTCGCCTCAGCGAGCTTTGATGCCATCAACGGAACCTTCGGCGGCGGCCTCTTGGGCGGGCGCCGCACGGTGCATGCGGTGCAGGGCGTCTCCTTC
>CAYPDO010000011.1:0-19455 GCA_964409495.1 uncultured Bordetella sp. | reverse complement strand
GGGCGCTCCGGTGCGCTGGCAATGTTCATCTGCATCGTTCTAGGGTATCTGTTGATCTTGTGGCGCGATCGTCGGCTGAGCGCCTGGGTGATGTTGGGTACATCCCTGTTACTGTTGCCTACGCTGTTCATGATTGAGGTCAAGGCGGTGGTGTTGTGGCTGCCTCTGGTGGCGGTGCTGGTGTTCAGCCATCAACTGCGCCGGCGGCCGCTGCTGTTTATCTTCGGCATTCTGGGGAGCCTGGCTATTGTGCTGGGCGTGATCGCCATCTACCGAATGTCGTTCTATTCTGGCTCCGGCGGAGGCAGTCTGCTGGAGTTCTTCGTCGAGCGGATCCAGTATGTCTATGACCCCAATCGGTTCAATCCGGCCACACGTGAACTGGGGCGGATGTCGGTGCTTGTCCATTGGTGGAACGAGGCAGGGGTCCACGGTGGGGTGGTGAACTGGTTGTTTGGGTTCGGTCCCGGCGCGAGTCGAGGCATAAGTTCAGTGGCGGTCGGCACTATCGCGAGGCTATACACGTTCTATATCGACATTTCAGCGGCGGCTGGACTGCTTTGGGACGTTGGGGTGATTGGATTCGTCTCGTTCTGCTTGATACTGTTTTTGGGCGGCATTGAATGCAGACGCCTGTCGAAGCGTGTTGAACTACCAATGGCGGTACGTCAACAGCTTGAGGCATCGGGCGTCGCGCTACTCTTGGTACTCTCTAGCGTTGTCTACATTCGTGACGCAATCGATGGACCAATCATTCAGTTCCTTGTCTTCTTCTTGCTCGGTTTTCTGGTGTACGCGCGCCGTTTGACCTCAACCGCCAAAGGTCCGCAGAATGTTCATCGCCATTGAGAGGGTGGCTTTGCGCGCTGCCATTCGTCGTGCCCGAATCAATGAGTAGTACCGGCCTTGAGCAGCGATTTGAGTCGTTGCAGTTACTTCGGTTTCTTGCGGCGTTCATGGTAGTCGTTGCCCATGGCACCCAGGCCTATTCGCTGCGCCTGAACGGCTCGGACGGTTCTGACTACTGGCACTTGGGCACCATTGGGGTCGATATATTCTTCGTCATCAGCGGATGCATGATGTTCATGACGACGCGGAGATCTGGTGCCGGGCTGAAGTCTGCTTGGAATTTTCTCTTTCGGCGCATTGTTCGCGTTGTGCCGATTTACTGGATATTCACGGCGCTCAAGATAATGATTGTCGTTGCCGTTCCTGCGGCATCACTCAAGGCCATGCCGACCGTTTCGCACATTGCTGCAAGTTTCTTCTTTGTGCCGCACGAATCATTGGGTCAGTTTTGGCCTGTCCTGCCAGTCGGTTGGACGCTCAATTTCGAGATGTTCTTCTACGTTGTCTTTGCTGTTGTAATTGCCATAGGTATCGATCGCATCCTCGGCGTGGCGTTGGTTTTCGGTCTGATCGTTTTGGCGGGGCAGGCGGGGGGGGCGCCTGCATTCCTAGATTTCTACATCGATACTTTACTGATTGAGTTCATTTTTGGCATGGTGCTGGCCCGTTTCGTGGCAATGCCATGGTGGACGCGCCTAAAGGGGCTGCAACAGCTTCTTGCAGGTACAGCGCTTTGCGCTGTTGCACTTGCGTTTGTCCTGTTGGAAGGTCAACTGCCTCGTGGATTCACTTGGGGTGTCGCAGCCGCTTGTGTTGTCTGCTTGGCATTGCTTCTGGAAGAGTCTGTGCGCGCCAGTCGAATGCTGCGCCCAGCGGTGAGGGCGGGGGATTCGTCGTATTCGCTCTACCTTACGCACACGTTCACTGTCCCGGCTGCAATTGTTCTGGCTGGAAAAGCGCTTGGCGCGAATGAACTGGTGGCTGTTTTATTGGCCGCAATTGCGTCAGTCGTGGTCGCTGAAATTACTTACCGGGCACTTGAGCGCCCACTGCTTCATGCGATCTCTCGACGGCTGCCAAGGACTTGATGCATGGCTGTCGCGGAGCGGAAGTCGAGGGGGACGACTCGGCGTGAAGTGTTGCTGCTAACGGGGTGTTGCATTGGCTCCTCGAACGCGGCCGAATCGGCTCGATCGAACGCCGAAGGCTTCGCAGCATGGTCACCAGCAAAGGATCTGTCGCTTGAGGTCGATGCGGGCTCCGTGCTCGACTTCTCGTCGCTCGTTGAAGCCGGTCCCGCCGGTCGCCATGGTTGGGCGCGGGCGCTGGCCGACGGTCACATTGGCTTCGAGGCGCGGGCCAAACCGCAGCGCTTCTTCTCGGCCTCATTCCAGTTTGCGCCGGGCAATGGCGGCTTCCCGGATCACGGTGAGGCGCGGCGCTTGGTCACGCAACTGGTGCGCACGGGCTACAACGCTGTTCGCCTGCAGTGCGTCGAGCAGCAGCTGATGTCCGGCCAGAAGCAGGATTTCGACTTCCAGCCTGAACAGTTCGATCGTTTCCAGTTCCTGCTGGCCGAGCTCAAGCGCCAGGGCGTGTATTCGGTGATCGACGTTGCCTACATCGACAACGGGGCCCATGGCGGTGTGTTCCCGCACCGCTGGGTTCGCACCGCCCATCAGCTGCGCCGTGACATGCTGGTGGACGATGCGGCACGCAGCCACTGGAAGCGCCTGCTGCAGCGCATGCTGGGGCAACGCAACCCGCACACCGGCACTGTTCCCCTGCAAGACCCTGCACTGTTGTGCCTGGTGTTCAGCAACGAGGGCGGCCTGATCGAGCTGGCCTTCCGTGCCGGTGGCGGCTGGAATGCCGCGCTGCCAGAGGTTTATGCCGAGCCCTTCCGTCAGTGGCTGGCCAAGCGCTATGCCAGCGAGGCCGACTGGCGCCAGGCCTGGGGCAGCGAGGCCGGCGCCGACGAGAAGCTGGCAACGCAGGTGCGCCTGCCCGCGCGCCTGCGTGTGACCGGGGCGCGCCAGCGCGACTTCATGCGCTTCGTGGTGGATTGCGAGCAGGATGCCTTCCGCTGGCAGCTGGCGCATGCGCAATCGCTGGGCTATCGCGGTCTGGCCACGTCCTACAACAACTGGTCGTGGCTGCACAGCGACATCACACGCTCGGCCTTGCCGGTGATTGACCAGCACGCCTATCACGCCCATCCCACCGGCTTTGTGGAGCCCGGCTCGCGCGTGCCGGGTGACAGCTCGCTGCCCGGGGCTGCCGCCTATCTGCGCGAGCTGTTTGCGTCGCGCCAATGGGGCAAGCCCTTCATCGTCACCGAGTATGGCCACGCGTTCTGGAACGGCTACAGGCGTGAGGCCAGCGCGCTGGCGCCGGCCTATGCGGCGCTGCAAGGCTGGGATCTGCTGACCCAGTATTCCGAGAACTCGCTGCAGCTGAGCGTGCAGGCACCGCAGCCGGCGCGGCGTGCGGCGATCTTCCCGTTCACGATCAGCACCGATCCCGTGCGCCGCACCGGTGAGCGGCTGGCCGCCCTGCTGTTTGCGCGCGGCGATGTGGCGCCAGCGCGGCGCAGGCTGGAGTTCCGCATCGATGCGCAGGCCGTGCTGGCCGCCAACGGCGGCTGGAGCCAGCTGGGCGACGCACCGGGGCGGCTGGGCCTGGTGTCGGCGGTGGGCCTGAACTTCGGGCGTGAACCGGCGCCCGGGCGTGCGGTGCTCGACGAGATGGACGACTTCATGGTCGACAAGTCGCGCGTTGGCTACCAGGTGCTCAGTGCCCTGGGCGGGCGGGGTCTGCGCCGCCGGCTGGAGTCGGCCGGCGCCAGCGATGCCGGCGCCCTGGCCGCCTTCGAGCGCGGCCGCCATGTCAGCGACACCGGCGAGCTGCAACTCGACAGCGAGGCAGGGCGCTTCAGTGTGGACACACCGCGCACCGTGGCCCTGCTGGCGACGGCGGCCCCGGATGCCGTGGGACTGATGTCGCTGCGGCGGCTCAGCGTGCCGGCCCTGGTGGCGGCCAGCAGCATGGACGGACGCGCCCTGGCGCAAAGCCGGCGCGTCCTGTTGTTCGTGATCACCGATGCCACCAACACCGGCATCGAGTTCCAGGACGAGGCGCGCACGCGCCTGCGCAAGCTGGGCACGCTGCCGGCGCTGGTGCAGCCGGTGCAGCTCACGCTGCGGCTGGCCCTGGCCGGCGCGCCCGCTGCCATGCGGTTGCATGCGCTGTCGCAAAGCGGGCGCCGCCTGCAAGCCCTGCCCGTGCGCATGAATGGCGCGCTGCTGGAGTGCGACATCGACACCGCCGCGCTCGATTCCGGCCCGAGCCTGATGTTCGAACTGACCACCGAGTGAATCTGATGCAGTCTCCGCCAAGGAAGGCAGGGCGCCTGCGGGTGTGCCTGATCGCACCGCACTTTGCCGAATATGCGCTGGCCCTGGCGCAAGCCCTGCAGGCCGCCGGTGCGGATGTGCTGCTGGTGGCCAGCCGCGAGAACCTGCTGGCCGAGATCGGGCCGTCGGCACTGGTGGCGCCACCCGGCGGGCCTGCGCTTCACCTGATCCACAAGTCGCGCAATCCGCTGAGCCTGTTGATGCAGGCGCTGCGGCTGGTGGCCACCGTGCGCCGGTTTGCGCCGCAGGTGCTGCATGTGCAGGAGGACTCGAAGGATGTGCTGGCCGCCGCGCTGCCCTGGCTGCCCAGGGTGCCCCTGCTGCTGACCATGCACGATCCCAAGCCGCACTCGGGCGATGACACGCGGGTGCGCACGCGCACGCGGCACGGCTTCTACATCCAGCAGCTGCGGCGCCGCGCCGATGCCGTGCTGGTGCATGGCGAGCGCCTGGTGGCTGACGCGCGACAGGTGCTGGAAGGCCGCGCGCTGCCGGTGCATGTGGTGCCGCATGGTCCGCTGGGCCAGACCCTGGCGGCGCAGCATGCATCGGCGCAGGAGCCTGGGCGCTGCCTGTTCTTTGGCCGCATCGAGGCCTACAAGGGGCTGAGGCATTTCATCGACATGGTCCGTGGCCTGCGCGCCCAGGGTGTGATGGTGCGTGGCGTGGTGGCCGGGCGGGGTTCGGATCTCGAGCCCAACCGCGATGCGTTGCGCGACGCCCAGGCCTTTGAGTTGATCGATCGCTTTCTATCGCCTGAAGAGGTGGTGCGCGAGTTCCAGCGCGCCAGGGTGGTGGTGATGCCATACGACAATGCCACACAGAGCGGTGTTGCGGCCTACGCCATCGGCGTGGGCCGGGGTGTGGTGGCGTTTGACGTCGGGGCGCTGCGCGAGATGGTCGACAATGGCCGCACCGGCTTGCTGGTGCCTCACGGCGACATGCCGGCCTTGATGGCCGCGGTGCGGCGCGTGGTCGAGGACGACGGCCTGGCGCAACACTTGCAAGAGCAGGCCCTGGCCCGCGCCGATGGCGAGTTCTCCTGGCCCAGCATTGCCAGGCGCACGCTGACGGCCTACGCCGCATTGTTGCCACCCCGCGCTTGAGGGGCTGGCTGCTCGTTTTGCCCGCCGACACTTCCTACCCATTCCTGAAACCGGCCCGTTCACGTCGTCGCAGATGTCCAGCAACCGACCACCGTTGATCTATCTTGCGTGCCCATGGCATCCCTTTGGCGGGGGCATGTTCAAGGTGACTGACTACTTGGTGCAGCACCAGTCGGTCGATGGCAGCCCGGCTCGGCTGTGTCCACTTGACACACGTGGTGGCGGGCATGTGGCCATGTCGCTCTACTACATGCCCAAGGCCATGCTGATCCTGTTGTGGCGCCGCCTCACCGGGCGTCTGGCCGGCGTACATATCAACATGGCTGAGCGTGCCAGTGCGGCCCGCAAGGGCCTGCTGGTGGTGTTTGCACGGCTGATCGGCGCGCGTGTGCTGATCCACATGCACGCGGCGCAGATGCACCATGTCTACCGCGCCATGCCCGCCTGGGGCCAGGCGCTGCTGCGCTGGGTGTTCTCACTGGCGCACGAGGTGGTGGTGCTGGGCGATGCGGCCCGCAGCTTCGTGCTGCAGGACATGCGCTGCGATCCGGCACGGGTTCACTCGGTCATCAACGGTGTGCCCGGCCCCAGGCTCGCCCGCCGCGTGGAGGGCAGCCAGGCCAAGCTGCGCGTGCTTTTCCTGGGCAACCTGCTTGAGCGCAAGGGCCTGTCCGATCTGCTGCAGGCCTTCACGCGCCTGCGCACGCCATCCGACCGCTGGCAGGCCACGGTGGCCGGCGGCGGCGATGTGGAGGGCTATCGCGCCAAGTCAGCGTCCATGGGGCTTGAGCCTCAGGTGCACTTCTTCGGCTGGGCGCGCCAGGAGCAGGCGGCCGAGCTGCTGTCTCAGGCCGATGTGCTGGTGTTGCCGTCCTACGATGAAGGCCTGCCGCTGGTGATTCTGGAGGCGCTGGCCCACGGCGTGGCCGTGGTCTGCACGCCGGTAGGCGAGATCCCGCACACGCTGGAAGACGGTCGCCACGCCTTGTTCGTGCAGCCGGGCGACGTGGACGGCATTGCCGCCGCACTCGACCGCCTGATGGCCGAGCCTGAGTTGCGGCTGAAGCTTGAGCGAGAGGGTCATGCCACGTACCGTGAGCGTTTCTCGATGCAGGCCTTCTTTGACGCGGTGGCACAGGTGCACCAGCGCGTGTTCGGCATCAGCGCACGTTTCGACGAGGCAGGCCGCGCTGGAGGGCACGGCGGATGATCGAGAGCGCCGAGGCCATCGAGGCCGGTACCGTGCTGAAGGCCGATCTGTGCATCGTGGGTGCCGGTGCCGCCGGCATCAGCCTGGCCCTGGCCATGCGCAACAGCGGCCTGGATGTGCTGCTGCTGGAGGGCGGGCTTGAAGGGCAGGACCCACGTGCGCAGGCCTTGATGGAAGGCGAGGTGGCCGACCCGGCACTGCACAGTCCGCCGGTGTTCTACCGGCAACGGCGGCTGGGCGGCGCCACCACGATCTGGGGTGGGCGCTGCGTGCCCCTGGATCCGCTGGACTTCGAGCCGCGCGAGGCCGTGCCCGGCAGCGGGTGGCCGATCGGCTACGAGGAGGTGGCCCGCCACTACCCCGCAGCCACCCGCTTGTGCGAGGCCGGACAGGGCGGCTACAGCGCTGACCGCGCCTTGCCAGCCGGCACGCCGCCGATGTTTGGGGCTGCGCTTGGCGACGGTGTCACCGCCGATGGCCTGGAGCGCTTCAGTTGCCCCACCGATTTCGGCGCGCGCTACCGCGAGCGCCTGGCGCAGGCCCGCCATGTGCGCCTGATCACCGGGGTGAACTGCACGGCAGTGCGCCTGCATGGCGATGGCCGGGTGGTGCAGCACCTGGATCTGGCCACTCTGGACGGCCGCCGGCTGCAGGCCCAGGCGCGTGCCGTGGTGCTGGCCGTGGGTGGGCTGGAGACGCCCAGGCTGCTGCTGGCCTCGCGCGATGTGCACGCTGAGGGCCTGGGCAATGCGCACGATGTGGTCGGGCGCTACTACATGTGCCACCTGGCCGGCAGCGTGGGCATGCTGAAGCTGAACGGGCCGACCCAGGCGGTTCGACACGGCTACGAGCGCAGCGACGACGGCGCCTACCTCCGGCGGCGGCTGGCCTTGACGGCCGAGAGCCAGCGCCGGCTGGGTGTGGCCAACATGGTGGCGCGCATGCACTTTCCGGCCGTGGCGGATCCGGCGCATGGCAGCAGCGTGTTGTCGGGCATTTTTCTGTCCCGCCGCATGCTGAGCCACGAGTACAGCCGGCGCGTTGCCAATGCGCAGGATGGCGGCCTGGGGCCGGCGCTGCGCCACATCGGCAACGTGCTGCGCTACCCCCACGATGCAGCGGGCTTCCTGGCGCATTGGCTGCTGATGCACCATGTGGCGAAGCGCCGTTTCCCGTCGGTGATCCTGAAGAACCGGGGCAATCGCTTCAGCCTGGAGATCAACGCCGAGCAAAGGCCTCTGGCCGAGAGCCGGGTGAGCCTGATCCCGGCGACCGATGCGCTGGGTATGCCGCGCATCAAGGTGGATTGGCGCTACCACCGCGCCGACATCGACAGCGTGGGGCGGTCGCTGCAGCAGATTGGCCGCGCGGTGGCGCAGGCCGGGTTGGGCGAGTACAGCTTCGACGAGGCCCGTCTGGAGCAGGACCTGGTGTGTTTCGGCGCCTACGGCGGGCACCACATCGGCACGGCGCGCATGGGCAACGATGTGCGCAGCAGCGTGGTGGATGCCAACTGCCGGGTGCATGGGGTCGAGAACCTCTGGATCGCCAGCAGTGCCGTGTTTCCAACCTCTGGCCAGGCCAATCCCACGCTGAGCATCGTGGCGTTGAGCCTGAGGCTGGCCGAGCACCTTGGGCCGCAGCTGAGCGGCCGCGCACTGGATGCCGCTGCGGCGGTGGCGTGAGGGTGGTCATGCGCGTGTTGGTACTTGGCGGGTCGGGTTTTGTGGGGCAGCGCGTGGTGGCGCAACTGCAGCGCGCTGGCGGCTTTGCGCTGAGCGTGGCATCGCGACAGCCACGGCCGATGCCTGGCGTGCAGACGCTGCGCCTAGACGCCCGTGACAGCAGCGCCTTGCGAGCGGCATTGCGTGAGCATGACGCGCTGGTGAACTGCGTGACCGGCAGTGGCCCGGACATCCTGGCCAACGCGAGCAGCCTGCTGCAGGCACTGCCTGGCAGCGGGTGTGCGCGGCTGGTGCACATGAGCTCGATGGCCGCGTTTGGTGAGCTCGACGGCGAGCTCGACGATGACGCTGCGCTGGGCACAGGCGGTGGCTGGTACGCGCAGGCCAAGCGTGATGCCGAGCGCCAGATTTCGACGCTGGCCGGCCCCGAGATCGGCGTGGCGGTGTTGCGGCCTGGCTGTGTGCATGGCCCTGGCAGCCACTTGTGGGTTGAACGCGTGGGCGACTGGCTGCGCCAGCGCCGCCTGGGTGATCTGGGCGTGATGGGCGATGGCTGGAGCAACCTGGTCCATGTGGACGATGTGGCCCAGGCCACGCTGCGGTCGCTTCAGGTGCCACTGCCGGCCGATGGGCCGCTGCGGATCAACCTGGCTGCACCGGACAGCCCGCGCTGGAACGATTACTTCACGGCCATGGCCGTGGCGCTGGGTTCGACACCGGTTCGTCGCATCCATCCGCGACAATTGCAGCTGGATGCCTACCTTGCCGCTGCCCCGCTGCGGCTGCTGGAACGTCTGGCGCCGCGGCTTGGCATGGCACCCGGCAGGGTGCCACCAGCGCTGCCGCCGTCACTGCTGGCGCTGTTTGCGCAGCATCGGCGCTTGCTTGCGACCCATGCCACGCAGGGGTTGGGGCTGCGCTGGACTTCTTTTGAGGACGGGGTGATCGATTCCGCCCGTTGGTATCGCGCACATCGTCATCTTGCTTCATGAACCGATCTCTGACCGCCTCTGACAAGCCGCTGAAGCTGGTGGCTGGCGCCTCCACCGGTGGCCATGTCAACGAGTTGCTGAACCTGCTGGATGCCGCTGGCGCGACCTGGCCGGTGATGCCGCAGGCCTACGTCACCACCATGCAGATCGGCGTCAAGAGCTTTGCGCGCTTCGAGCGGCCGGTGCATGTGCTGGGTGAGGGCGACCGCACCAAGCCCCTGCAGTCATTGCTGGTGCTGTGGCGCGCCTTCATCACGGCCTGGAAGCTTCGGCCCGATGTGGTGGTGACCACGGGCTCGATGCCGCTGGCCCTGTTCTCGTTCTGGGCCAAGCTGCTCGGCGCGCGCATCGTCTGGATTGACAGCGTTGCGCAGGTGGAGCGCATGTCGCTGAGCGGGCGGCTGGCCAGCCGCTTTGCCGATCTGTGCCTGGTGCAATGGCCCGGCGTGGCACAGGGCAAGAAGGGCGTCGAGTACGCGGGAGAGCTGTTTTGATCTTCGTGACGGTCGGCAGCATGTTTCCGTTCGACCGATTGGTGCGGGCGATGGATGAGCACGTTGCGGCCGGGCGCATCACCGACGAGGTGGTGGCGCAGATCGGCTCGGGCAGCTACGAACCCAAGCACCTGCGCTTCGAGCGCTTCATGGAGAAGCAGCCGTTCGAGCACCTGCTGCACACGGCGGACTGCATTGTTTCGCATGCCGGCATAGGCTCCATCGCCACCGCGCTGGCTCATGACAAGCCGATGCTGGTGATGCCGCGCCTGAAGCGCCATGGCGAGCATGTCAACGACCACCAGGTGGCGACGGCAAAGAAGTACGCCGAGCTCGGGCACGTGCTGGTGGCTTATGACGCGGACGAGATCGTGCCGGTGCTGTCGCGCTTGTCGCAGTTCCGGCCGGCGCCGCGCGTGGTCAATACGGTGGGTGTGGCCGAACGTGTGGGCCGATTCCTGCATGAGGCCATGCAGCGACGGTGATGGATTTGTTCTGGGAGTGCCGATGCCGCTGGCGGTGATCGGCACTTGAATCGATTGACTTCAGGAGAGTGAAAGCATGATCAGACTCGGCATGGTGGGCCTCGGCAAGATGGGCCTCTCGCACCTGGCCATCGCCAGGGCGCACCCGGACATCGAATTGGTGGCCGCTTGCGACACCACAACCTATCTCACCGATGTGCTGAACAAGTACACCGGCTTGAAGTGTTATGACGACCTTGACCGCATGCTGGCCGAGGAGAAGCTTGATGCGGTGATGGTGTCCACGCCGTCCAAGCTGCATGCCGGCATGGTGCAGAAGGCGCTGGAGCGTGGTCTGCACGTGTTCTGCGAGAAGCCGTTCGTGCTCGATGTGGGCGATGGCGAGCGCCTGGTGCAGTTGGCTGAAAGCAAGCGCCTGGTGACCCAGGTGGGCTACCACTACAGATTCGTCGGTGCCTTCAAGGAGGCGGCCCGCATCGTCCAGTCGGGCGCCATCGGCGCGGTGCACCATGTGCGCGCCGAGGCCTATGGGCCGGTGGTGCTGCGCGCCAAGGGCGGCACCTGGCGTTCGGCCAAGAGCGAGGGGGGCGGGGCGCTGTACGACTACGCCTGCCATGCCATCGACCTGGTCAACAGCATTGCCGGGGTGCCCACGGCCGTGAGCGGCGTCGTCCGTCATGGCGTGTTTTCGCGCGATGTCGAGGACGAGGTCTATTGCTCGCTGCATTACACCGATGGTGCCAGCGGCCAACTCTGCGTGAACTGGAGCGACGAGAGCTTCCGCAAGATGAGCACCAAGGTGTCGGTCTGGGGTACCAACGGCCGCATTACCGCCGACCGTCAGGAGTGTCAGATCTACCTGCGCGAAGCCTCGCCGGCCTTGCCGGACACGCCGGCCGGATGGACGGTGCGCTACACCACCGAACTGACCAAGGAAGTCTGGTACTACCTGCGCGGCGAGGAGTACTCGGCCCAGGTCGACTATTTCGTGCGCAGCATCGAGAGCGGCCGCCTGGACGGCGAGAACAGCTTCCGTTCGGCGCTGCAGGCCGACCGCGTGGTGGCCATGATCCTCGCCGAGAGCGGTGGCAGCGGTCCTACGGCCGGCTTCACCACCAGCGCGCAACCGGCCAAGGGCCTGCTCGGCCGCCTGTTCGGCTGAGCCGCAACGTTGCCGCTCACACAACCTATCCAGATTTGAGGCTCTAGTGATGGACCGCGTTCTCTTCGGTGACAACCAGTTCTTTGGCGTGAATCACATGTCAGAGGAAAAGGCCCGTGCGCAGCAGATGCGCTTTCAGGATCTGCAGGCAATCATCGATGTGCTCGATGCCGCCTACCAGGAAGGTGTCAAGACCTTCATGTGCACCACGCACGACCGCGTGTGGCAGATCTGCGACCACTTCCGCGCCAACCCGGCGAAGTACCCCGATTACCAGTTCTACCCGTGCATGCCCTATGCACACAAGTATGCGAACGCCGTGACCGAGCACGGCATGATCGATGCCCTGCGCCAGTTCCTGCCCGACGACGGTGCGGTGAGCGCCATGCTCAAGGGCGGCATGGCCCTGGCCAACAAGGATGTGGCGGCGATCATGCAACTGCTGATCGACGCCGAGATGAAGATGTTCCACGGACTGAAGACGCCCGTGATCTTCATCCAGAACGTCATCACCGATCTGCTGCTGGGCCTGGGTTTCAACGAGTGCTTCCGCATCTTCCATGACCACGTTCGCGAGAAGTACGGCGCCGAGCCGGGCTACATCACGATGAATGTGCCGCGTCTGCTGGACGTGCTGGAAAAGCTGGGCATCGACAACCCCATCATCTGCGCCAACATCAACAAGATCGGCTTCCGTATGTGCGGTGGGGTTGAGGCGTACGAGCAGATCATTGCAACGCGGCGGTTCCGGCCGGTGGCCATGTCGGTGCTGGCCTCGGGCGCCATCTCGCCGCGCGAGGCCATCGAGTATGTTTGCAAGCAGCCCCGGATTGAATCGATCGTGTTCGGTGCGTCCAGTCGCGGCAACATCCGCCAGACCAAGGCGCTGATCGACGAACTGACCACTCAGGCCGCACCGGCCTGAGACATGGCGACACGCCGCAACGGCGTGTCGGGCCGGAAGTGTGCTCGGGGCTTGCGGGCTAGAACAGGACTGGACCTGGCCCGAAGTTGCCGAGGTTCGGCAACACCTGAACCTGTTCGCTGGCACTCAGTCCCAACCAGCCGCCCAGGCTGGCCGCAAGCTGTGTCACACCAATGGCGGGCAGCAGGCGCCCCGATCCGATGTCGTCGGGGGATCCTGCTGCGAGTTCCGGAAACCGGCCAAGCGTTGTGCCGCCGCGCACCGCGCCGCCCGCCACGAAGTGATGGCTGCCCCAGCCATGGTCGCTGCCATCGCCATTGCTGACCAGCGTGCGGCCGAAATCGCTGGCGGTGAACAGGGTGACGTTGTTCAGCAAGCCCAGGGTTTGCAGGCTGGTGAGGAAGTAGTCAATGGAACCTGCGACCTGGGCCATGTGGCCCGGCTGGTCTCTGACCTGGTTGGCGTGGGTGTCGAATCCATTCATTGACACCATGAATACTTGACGTCGCATGCCCAGTGTCTGGTTTGCCGCCACCATCTGCAGAACCATGCGCAACTGCTGAGCCAGTGCCACGGCACTGAGGGTGGTCGTGCCCGCGCCGTTTGCCACCGTCGTGCTTGGCAGCGGCGGCACTGAGATGTTTGTCAGGGCTGTCTGGAGCAACCCGTTGGCACCCAGCCCGCGTTGCAGCACCCGGGTGTATTCAGCCAGCAGTGCATCATTGGTACTGGGGTTCAAAACCCGGTTCAGTGCTGCAGAACCGCGGGTGGCACCAAAGATCGACGGTGCATTGGTGCCACTTGTCGTGACCAGACCGCTTGAGCCCACCTGGAATTGCGTGACGGTCTGCCCGGTCAGGAACACAGCATTGCCCGTGGCAGAGACGGCCGTGAAGGTGGGATAGGCATTGGCCGACATCAGCAGGTCGCCCATGCGTCCGCCCCAGCCCGATCGTGCCCCTTCTGGTGACAGGCTTTGCCATACCGAAGCCTGGTCGTTGTGCGAAAAGAGCTTGCTGGGCAAGCCGGCGCCCTGCAGGTACTCTGTTTTCGTGATGGGGCGCTGCAGCGTGCCGCAGTTGAGCACGATGGCGGCCTTGCCGTTGTTGTACCAGCGGGCCAGCGGTGCCAGTTCGACCGGCATGGCCAACGTGCGGCCAGCGGCCTGGCCCGTACTGGCAATGCCCTGCAGCCGCGCAAGCGGCCAGGCCAGATCAGGGCGAACGCGGCTGTACGCTGCATAGCCAGCGGCGTCGACCGGCACCACCCAGTTGTGCATGTCGCAGCCGCCGTTGAGAAACACGCACACCAGAGCCTTGTAGCCACCGCTCAGGTCGGCTGCGTGGCTGGCCTGCTGGGACATGGCGGCAAGCCCCGCCAGTTGCGAGCCCAGCATCAGGCTCTGCCGGGGCACCGCAGCGGCATGGGCTGCCAGGCCGGTCAAGCTGCGCAGGAACGCGCGGCGAGAGGAAGTTGTTGTCATGGCTCAGCGTTGGATCAGGTAGTCGGGGGCGGCCAGAGCCAGAAAGAGCGCGATGCGGGCGCGGCTGAGGTGGCTTTGCGGGTCGGTGCCCGTCACCGAGGTCACGGCATCGATGATGTTGCCCTTGAGCGCAGCACTCATGCGGCCGGCATGCAGCAAGAGATTCAGACGTTCGACGATGCCGTCAAGGTCACCACGCTGCGACAACTCGACAAGAGGCTGCAGATTTGGTGTGACGTCAACCTCATTGCCATACAGACCCACGCCGTTGCTGGCCATGGACATGGCCAGGTTGACCCAACGTGCCGTGGTTGTCTCGCTAGTCAACTGGAGTTCCGGCACCGTGGTTCCAGAATTGGCGAAGCTGGTATTGGGGGGGACGTATCCCGGCCTGAAATAGCCAAACACGCTGGGCGCGTGCCACTGCTGTTGATTCAGGCCATTGAGGTCGGTGTTGATCATGTACTCGCCACTGGTCGAGCGGGCGTCGACTGCACGCAGCCACTGCGCCATCGCCAGCACCGGTTCCCTCAGCTTGCCCGGGCCGCTTGAGGCCATGTCCGCGGCCTCCGCATCCATCAGGATGGCGCGCACCACCGCAGCCAGATCCCCCCTGACGCCCTTGCCGTTGTTGTTGAATGCGGCGGCAACCCGCGCCACGTAGCCCGGGCTGGGATGGCTTGTCACCAAGCGCTGAATCAGCTGACGCCCGATGAACGGCCCCACGTTGGGATGGTTGAACAAGGTGTCCAGAGCCGTCTTCAGGTCAGCCTGCGCCGTCTGCCCGGCGGGCAATGTGACGGCCCATGGCTTTGACGCGAAGAGACGCTTTTCACTGGTCGAGTGCTGTCCCGGATAGGCACGCATGCGTTGCAGGTCTGCGCGCGAGTCGTTGGCGGCAGTCTTCAGATCCGGGTTGCCCCAGCGGAACACACTTTCGGTCAGCTGGCTGTCGGGGAAGTTCCAGCTCCACCCAGTGAAGATCCGGGCCATTGCGATGACGTCGGCGTTGCTGTACGTCTCAACCGGCTGGCCAGTACCGTCCAGCACCAGACTGCCGTCAATGTTCAACTCATGCAGTCCGATGCTGAAGAGCTGCATCACCTCGCGCGCGAAGTTCTCATCCGGCATGCGGGTGCCACCAACATCCTCCGGGCGATTGCGCATGTGCGACAGGTAGATGCCCATCATCGGGCTGAGAGCGATCTCTTCCAGCAGCTCGCGGTAATTGCCGAACGCCAGCCGGTTCAGCGTGTCGACATAGTGGGCATAACCACGGACATGGCTGTACAGCCCGCTGTCAGCCTGCGACACGGTAAGAATCTGATGCAGCGCAAAGCCGACTCGGCGTCGCAACTGGTGCGCATCGGTGGCAGCGGTGGCCCAGAACTTCTGGCTGACCCAGTTGCTGCTGTAGTTCACACCGCCCGGACGGTATGAGTCACCCAAGGCAAACTTCGACTCGACATGCGAAACCATGTCGGGACTGAACGGCAACTGCATCTGTTCGGTGATCCAGCCCGAGCGACCCAGCTGTACCGCTCTGTCAATGTCAGCCGGTTTCGCACCAAACGCGGCTTGCTGCAACAGGCGTGCCGCACTCAGCTGCGCGGGTGTGGTGGCGGTTGGCGCGGTGCGGTCAATGGCGAATCGGATGGCGCCATTGCCGTACATGTCGCCCACGGTGGCGCTGACGTTCAAGCCGTCGATGGCGGCCTCGCCGGAGCCCATGTCGTAGGTGACGTTTCCGGCAAATGTGGCCAATGTCCAGCCGTTGCCGCGGATGTATTGAACGAAGAGGTCTCGGTTCTCGTTGTTCACGACCGCGTCGTTGATGAACACCACATCCACCTTGTCGCCAGGCTTGATCGTTGGCACTGCAAAGACATGGTCGGTCGGAACCGTGGCGCGAACCTCTTGAACGCCCACGATGACACCGTTGACCCGCAGTTGCATCATGGCGCCGACGCCGCCGGCGAGGTTGGCGTAGGCGCGGACGGTGAGGGTGTCGGTGAGGTTGGGGGAGGGCCAGACGGCGGAGAGGTTGCCGGAGGAGTAGGTGGCGCCGGAGGAGGAGGGGGTGAGGAAGGTGGAGCCGGAGATGGCGTACTGGACGTTGAGGGCGCGCTCGACGCCGTCGACGGCGCCGGGGTTGGCGAAGGTGATGGCGACCTTGGAGCCCGGCTTGAGGGCGGTGGTGGGCATGAGGAAGTCGGAGGGGGTGGCCGACTTGACCTCGACACTGGAGACGGCGACGCCGTCGACCCACAGGATCATCAGGGCGCCGACGCCACCGGCCTGGATGGCACTGGCACGCACGGTGACGGTGCTGGTGATGTTGGCCGCGGGCCAGAACAAGTGCAGCGCGCCGTTGGTGGTGAGCGAGCCCGTGCCGGCCACGGCGTCAATGCCATCGAAGGCTGCGCCACCGTAGCCGCGGTCGAGTGTGACGCCCGGCGAGTCGGGCAGCAGCACGGTGTTCTGGGTGGTCAGGTAGGCGATGTAGAGGTTGCGGTCGACGCCGTTGACCTGGCCATCGTTGATGTAGACGACATTCACCTTGCGGCCGGGGTTCATGGGCGGCACGGCGAAGGGGTAGTCGGCGTGGACGGTGGAGTTGACCTCGGCGGTGCCCACGAGGATGTTGTCGACGAAGACCTGGATGATGGCGCCGGTGCCACCGGCCACATCGGCGCGGGCGCGGATGTTGAGGGTGTCGGTGAGGTTGGGGGCGGGCCAGGCGGCGTTGAGCGTGCCGCTGGTGGCCAGCAGCACGGTTTTGCCGGACATGGCGTAGTCGACCTTGAGGGTGCGACCGGCCGCCGGGTTGGTGTGCCGCACCTCGATGACCTGACCGAGCTTGAGCGGCAGGGTGGGAAGCTTGATGTAGGTGGGCGAGGCGGACCGCAGCTCGGAGGTGCCCAGCAGGATGCCGTCGGCAAAGATCTGCACGATGGAGCCGACGTTGTTCACCAGCGTGCTGCTGGCGCGCACGGTGAGGGTGTCGGTCATGTTGACGGCGGGCCAGGTACCGCGGATGGCGCCGTCGGCGGTGAGGCTGTCCTGGCCGGTGGACACGCCGATCCAGTCATAGGCGGCCCTGCCGGAGCCTGCATCGAAGCGGACGCCGGTGTCGGTGGGGCGCAGCACGGTGTCGCTGGAGCGGATGTAGTGCAGGTTGAGGGTGCGGGTCACGCCGTCGGCGGTGCCGGCGTTGACGAAGGCCACATCCACGAGGCTGCCGGCGCTGAAGGCCGGGGCGGGGTAGGTGAAGTCGGTGGCGGCTGTGGAGCTGACGGTGCTGGTGCCCAGCACGACGCCGTCCATGCGCACGACCATGATGGGGGCGACGCCGCCTGCGGCCTGGGCACTGGCGCGCACGGTGAGCTTGGCGGTGAGGTTGGGCTCGGGCCAGGTCACGCGCAGTGCGGCGTTCCAGTACAGGCCGGAATCGCCGGGCACGACATTGACGCCATCGAAGGCGTCGACGCCCAGGCCCTTGTCGATGGTGCTGTTCTCGGGCTTGGGCACGACGGCGGTGGCGCCGTGATTGAGCTGGACGACGTACAGGCTGCGGTCGCCCCCGGCCAGGGCCACGGAGTCGTTGTTGTAGACCAGATCGACCTTGGCACCGGGGCGCAGCGCGGGGATGGGCACCGCGTAGTCCTGGGGCACGGTGGCGCGGACCTCGAACTGGTTGACCTGGATGCCATCGACGACGACGGCCATCATGGCGCCGACGCCGCCGGCGAGGTTGGCGTAGGCGCGGACGGTGAGGGTGTCGGTGAGGTTGGGGGAGGGCCAGACGGCGGAGAGGTTGCCGGAGGAGTAGGTGGCGCCGGAGGAGGAGGGGGTGAGGAAGGTGGAGCCGGAGATGGCGTACTGGACGTTGAGGGCGCGCTCGACGCCGTCGACGGCGCCGGGGTTGGCGAAGGTGATGGCGACCTTGGAGCCCGGCTTGAGGGCGGTGGTGGGCATGAGGAAGTCGGAGGGGGTGGCCGACTTGACCTCGACACTGGAGACGGCGACGCCGTCGACCCACAGGATCATCAGGGCGCCGACGCCACCGGCCTGGATGGCACTGGCACGCACGGTGACGGTGCTGGTGATGTTGGCCGCGGGCCAGATGCTGCGCAGCGCGCCACCCGAAGTCATGGTGCCGGTGCCGGCAACGACATCAACGCCGTCGAAGCTGGTGGTCCAGTTGCTTCCCCGGTCCAGCGTGTTGCCCGAGGCACCAGGCAGCAGAACCGTGTTGCCGGTGGACATGTACGCGACATGGAGGTTGCGGTCGACACCATTCACTTCACCGTCGTTGGTGTAGACGATGTCAAGCTTGCGGCCTGCGCTCATGGGCGGCACGGCAAAGCGGTAGTCTGCGAAGGCCGTGGACTTGACTTCGGTGTTGCCGACGACGACGCCGTCGACCACCACCTGCATGATGGCACCCACGCCAGCAGCGATGTCAGCACGGGCACGGATGTTCAGTGTGTCTGTGAGGCTGGGGGCAGGCCAGGGCGCATCGACACTGCTGGCGTTGGCCAGCAGCACGGTGGTGCCGGAGATCGCATAGGCCACATTGAGGCTTCGGGTGGCCCCGTTGAATGTGCCCAGATTTGTGGGCCGTACCTCGACGCGCTGGCCGGGCTTGAGCGGCAGCGCAGGCAGGGTGATGTCGGTGGGCGTGGATGAGCGGATCTCGTACGTGCCCAGAAGCACGCCATCGGCCAGGATTTGGGCAATGGGGCCGACCCCTGCGGCCATGCTGCCACTGGCGCGCACGGTGAGGGTGTCGGTCATGTTGGCCGAGGGCCAGCTGCTGCGGATGGCACCGTTGGCGACAAGCGTCACCTGACCGGGGATCATGTTGATCCAGTCATAGGCGGCCAGGCCAGAACCGGCATCGAACCGCACGCCGACATCGGTGGGGCGCAGCACCGTGGTGCCGGCGATCAAGTAGTGCAGGTTGAGCGTGCGGGCAACGCCATCGACAGTGGCGGCGTTGGTGAAGGCGACATCGACCTGGCTGCCAGCGGCGTAAGCGGGAGCGGTGAAGACGTGGTCGGCGGGACTGGTGGCCGTGACGTCGGTGATGCCCACGACAACACCATCCACGCGAACAACCATGCGTGGGGGTTCGCCGCCCGCGGGCGTTCCGCTCGCACGAACGGTGATGAGGTGGGTGAGGTTGGGTGCCGGCCACGCAAACCGAAGCGCGCAGTTCCAGACCAGATTTCCGTGGCCGGCCAGCGTGTCGACACCATCGAATGCCGCATTGCCGTTGCCGCGGTCAAGGGTAGCGCCCACACGGTTGGGCAGTACGGACGTGCTACCGGAACTCAGCTGGGCGACATAGAGATTGCGATCGACACCGTCGACCTTGCCGTCGTTGGTGTAGACCACATCCACTGCACTGCCGGGCTTCAGTGTGGGGGCTGGAAAGCTGTAGTTCTGCGGCTCGGTGGCGCGCACCTCCACGGTGCCAATGATCTGACCATCTACCCGCACCGTCATCATGGCCCCCACCCCACCGGCCAGATTGGCATGCGCCCTGACAACGAGTTCGTTGGCTGCCGCCGCATCAAGGGAACAGGCCAGCATCAGCACTGCCAGCAAGGCTTGCCAGTTGCCACGCAGCAGGTGGCGGA
>CAYPDO010000010.1:12318-28604 GCA_964409495.1 uncultured Bordetella sp. | reverse complement strand
TCGTCGCGCGACGCGAAGTGGCCGTAGAAGCCGCCATGGGTCAGCCCGGCGCTGCGCATCAGGCGCGCCACGCTCACCGATTCGAGCCCGGCGTCGCGGATCATGGCCGCGGCCTCGCTGAGGATGCGCTCACGGCTTTGCGCCTTGTCGGCTTGCGAGTGGCCCATGCGGGTGCTCCATTCGGGACAGTGGGACTTCTGCATTGTATTTATCATGCTGCTGCATGACGCCCATCATCCACACAGCGCGCTGAGCCGATGGCCGCAGCCGCACCCACCGCCGCATCCACGGCCCCCGCCGCCGCGCCCGAGGTGCAGCGCCTGCTGCACGGGCCCATCCTGCGCACGCTGCTGCGGCTGGCCGCGCCCAGCGTGCTGGCCATGGGCATGCAGGTGCTGGTGGGCATTGCCGAGACGGTGTACATCGGCCGCCTGGGCGCCACGCCGCTGGCCGCGATGGCGCTGGTGTTTCCGTTCCTGATGCTGGCGCAGCAGCTGTCGGCCGGCGCCATGGGTGGCGGCGTGTCGTCGGCGGTGAGCCGCGCGCTCGGCGCCGGTGATCTGCCGCGCGCCCAGGCCCTGGCGCTGCACGCGCTGGCCATCGGCGGCGGGCTGGGCCTGCTGTTCACGGCCGCGCTGCTGGCGCTGGGCCCGCTGTTCTATCGCTGGCTGGGTGGCCAGGGCGAGGTGCTGGCGGCGGCCGTGGGCTATGGCCAGGTGCTGTTCAGCGGCGCGCTGCTGATCTGGCTGAGCAACACCCTGGCCTCGGTGCTGCGCGGCAGCGGCAACATGCGGGTGCCCTCGCTGGGCATCCTGGCGGCATCGCTGCTGCAGATCGTGCTGGGCGGCTGGCTGGCGCTGGGTGGCGCGGGCCTGCCGGCGCTGGGCATGGCCGGCGTGGCGGTGGCCAACATCGTGGCCACCGCGGCCAGCGTGGCCTTCTTCGCCTGGTTCCTGTTCAGCGGCCAGGGGCGCCTGACACTCAGGCTGCGCGGCATGGCCTGGCGGCGCGAGATGTTCGCCGACATCCTGCGCGTGGGCGCGGTGTCGATGATCTCGCCGTTCCAGAGCGTGCTGTCGGTGCTGCTGCTCACCGGCTTCGTGGCGCGGCTGGGCGCGCTGCCGCTGGCCGGTTATGCCATCGGCCAGCGACTGGAGTTTCTGCTGATCCCGATCTCGTTCGGCATCGGCGTGGCAGCGCTGCCGATGGTGGGCATGGCCATCGGCGCACGCGATGTGGCGCGCGCGCGCCGCGTGGCCTGGACGGCCGGCATCGCCTCGGGCGTGAACCTGGGCCTGATCGGCGCGGTGGTGGCGCTGTGGCCCGGGCTGTGGGCCGGGATGTTCAGCCGCGATGCGGCGGTGCTGGCCCATGCACACAGCTTTCTGCAGATCGCCGGGCCGGCGTTCGGGTTCTTCGGCCTGGGGCTGACGCTGTATTTCGCCTCGCAGGGCGCGGGCCGGATGCTGGGGCCGGTGCTGGCCGGCACGGCGCGCTTGGGCGTCGTGTTCGGCGTGGGCAGCTGGCTCACGCACCCGGCCGGCGGCGATGCGGATGCGCTGTTCGGCCTGGTGGCGCTGTCGATGCTGGTCTACGGCCTGGCCACGGTGCTGGCGGTGCGCTTCACGCCCTGGGGTCCGGCACCGCGCTGAGGTCTGAGGCCAGGCGGCGCCAGGCGCTGGCCGCACGCTGCTGGCGCGCCGCACCGGCCACCGCGAAAAGCGCCGCATCGCGCTGCCAGCGCTGGGCCGCCGCATCGCCGGCCGCAGCCCACAGGGGCTCGGCCTGGGCATACAGCGTGTGCGCCAGCTGCAGCGCGCCGGCCAGCGCCACATGGGTGGCCGGCGCCTGCGCATCGGCCAGTGCCAGATCGGCCAGCAGCGCCAGGGCGGCCACCAGTTGCTCGCGGTAGGCCTCGGGCCAGGCGCGGGCGCGGGCCTCGCGCAGCAGGTAGGCCAGCACGGCCAGCGTGACATGCGTGTCTTCCAGCGTGCGAAAGGGCTTCACGTAGTCGCTGTAGCCATCACCGGGCAGCATGGCCGCGGCCGGCAGCTGCACGGCCTGCATCTGCAGCGTGGCATGCGGCACCTCGGGCACGAAGCGCGTGGGCGGCATGGTGTGCACCTGCAGGCCGGCGCTGGGCACCGGCACGCGCAGCACGCGCAGCTGCGGCCGGGCCTGTGCGGCGTCCACCGGCGGTGCCAGCGCCGCGGCCACCAGCAGCAGCGTGCCAGCCGGCCCCAGCGTGGTCCAGCGCTTGGCGCCATCAAGCTGCCAGCCCCCGTGGGCCAGCGGCATGATGCGGCTGCGGATGTCGCGCGGCCGGTTGCCCTCGGCCTCGGTGACGCACAGGGCCGCCATCACCATGTCGGGCAGATCGGGCACCAGCGCGCGCAGCGCGGCCTGGTAGCCGCTGGCAAAGGCCCAGGCCACGCGGTCGGCCGCAAAGCCGCCGGCCAGCGCCAGCGCCGCGGTGTCGCCCGCGCCGTGCACCAGGCCCGGCCAAGTGGCCCACCAGGCGGCCACGTCGTCGATGGCACGGGCCTCGGGCGCGGCCTGCAGCGCGTGGATCAGGGCGGGGTTCATGGCACTCCGGGCGGCAAGACGGTCGCGCCGACGATAGCCGCGCCCGGCGCCGCAGCCTGTTGCCTGCGCGACGCGGCAGCCCGCGCCGGCTCGCCCGGCCCCGGTCTGCGCCGGGGTGGCGGCACCACGCCGGCCACTACTTGCGGTAGTGGTCCAGCGTGGGCGGCGGCGTGTAACCCAGGTCGATGGCGCGGGCCTCCCACCGCGCGGCGGCCTGAGGCTGGTCCTGCCGGCGGAAGTGGCGCGCCAGCTCGTAGCTGGCGATGCCGTTGCCCAGCTCGGCGGCCAGCTGCATCCAGCCTTCGTAGCGCGAGCGCGCCGCGCCCAGCCGGTCGTTGGTGGCCCACTGGCGCCCCACGCGCGCGGCGGCGTCCTTGTCGCCGCGGCCGGCCTTGCGCACATCGGTGTCGTAGGCCTCGCCGCGCGCGGCATCGCTGGCGAAGGCGCCGCGGTTGAGCAGCAGCGCCGGCCGGCGCAGGATCTCGGCGGCCAGGCGCGCGCCATCCTGCGCCACCTCGGCGGCCAGGCGGCGGCTGCGCTCGGCATCGGGGTGGCGCTGCAGAAAGCTGCCCGCCAGGCGCAGCACATCGGGCGGCCACAGCGCGGCCTGCAGTGCCGACCAGTCGGTCTCCTCCTCGGCGCGTGTGGGCCCGGGCGGGGCCGCGGGCTTGAGCAGCACACTGCGCGGCGCCAGCCGGAAGGCGCTTTCGTCGGGCACGTTCTTGGCCACGAAGGGCCGCTGCACGAAGCGGGCGAAGCGCGGGTCGCGGAACCGGGCGCGCATGGCGCGCTCGGTCTCGCGCTTGACCGCCTCGAACAGCAGCGGCAGCGGCAGGTCGTCGGGTTCGCTGCGCATCAGCCGCACCAGCTCGCGGGTGTAGAAGGTGTTGTCGTTCTCGTTGTCGGGCGCCAGCGCGTACTGGCCGGCGCCGGTGGAAAACGCGATCAGGCAGCCCAGCGGCGGCTCTTCCTGGTTCATCGCGTCGGTGATGCGGCCGCTGCCGCCCTGATCGCTGCGGCAGGCATCGACGATGGCGATGCTGAGCCCGCTGCGCCGGCGCGGCAGGCGCGCCACCACGTCGCGGTTGAGCGTGAGGCTGCCCGATTGAAGGCCCGCCGGCGAGGCCTTGGGCGTCACGCCGGCGGCCAGCAGCAGGTTCTCGGCATTGAGCTGCAGGCCGTGGCCACTGAAATAGAACAGCACCGTGGCGTCTTCCGGGGCCGCCGCAGCGCGGGCCACGAAGGCATCGACCTCGCTGCGCGCGCGCGCCGGCTCGGCATCGAGCACCAGCGTGGCGGCAAAGCCGCGCTGGCGCAGCACCTGGGCCACGTCGCGCGCGTTCTTGTGGATCGACGGCAGCTCGAAGTCGCCGGGGTAGCTGCGGTTGCCGATCACCAGCGCCAGGCGGCCGGGGTCGATGGGGGGCAGGGGCGCGGCCTCGGCCGCCGCCGCGGCCGCCGCGGCGGCGGCCGGCGTGCCCGGGGCATCGTCGCGGGTCTGGGCCGGCGCACCGGGCCAGGCGCCGGCCAGCGCCGTGCCCAGCGTGGCGCCACACAGGCGGCGGCGCTGGCGGTTCAACGGCTTGCTCCGGCACCGGCCGGCTGGGCCGCAACGGCGGGCGCAGCCGAGCCGGCCGCAGGCGCTGCCGCAGCCGGCGGGCAGGCCAGCCGGCCCACATCGGCCCGGCACGACGAGGGCAGGCGCAGGCCCTCGGCGCCGCCGGTGGCCGGGCGGCCCGGGCCCACCTCGGCAATCACGCCGGCGCGCAGGCGGATGGCCACGTTCTCGGTGCGCACGGTCTCCTCGAAGCGCTCGCGGCGCGCGTTCTCCGACACCGCGGCCACCGCCGACAGCGAGCCGCTCAACTGCGGCGTGGCCGGCAGCACGCCGTTGTAGAACAGCGGCAGCCGGCTCTGGTCGCCCGCGCCGTCGTTGAAGAAGCTGTAGCCGCTTTCGCCCGCCTGGCTGGCCGAGGGCCCGGCCAGGAACACCACCGTGCTGCCCGGCGCCGCATCGCGCGGCAGCAGCTGCACATAGCCGGCCGCCAGGCCGTCGCTGCGCGCGCCCAGGCTCTTGCCACCCACATTGGCGTTGATCGGCGCATCGGCCGAGCCGAAGGGCAAGGCGCTGGCAAAGGCCTGCGGCAGCAGCTCGAGCACCAGGCCCGGCGCCGAGTTCTGGATGCCGAAGCCCGAATCGTTGTACCAGAGCCGCGCGGCCACGCGGCTGTCGTCCACCGTGGCCAGGCGGCTGGCCGACAGGCGCAGCAGATCGGCCTCGAGGCCCTGGCCGCCGACCACGATTTCCTGGCCGGCCAGCGTGATGCGGCTCTGGCCCACCGCGCGCTCGCCGTCCAGGCTCACCGGCGCCCAGCCGCTGTTCCAGTCGGCGCCCGACAAGGCCTGCAGGCTGCCGGCAAAGCGGTTGTCGACATTGCCCAGCGTGATCGAGCCCCCGGCGCTGGCCTGCAGCACCAGGCCGGCGCCGGTCGCGGTGCTGATGCGGCTGGCCGCGCCCTGGGTGATGACATCGTCGGCCACCTGCAGCAGCCGGCCCTGCAGCGGATCGACCGCCTGGCGGCCCGACTCCAGCGGCGCCAGCAGGCTGTAGCCCGGCGCGCCGTTGGCGCGCAGCGTGAGCGTGCCGCCGTCCAGCTGCAGCAGGCCATCCAGCCGCGTATCGCCGGTGGCGGCACTGCTCTGGCCGATCTGCACCCGGCGCGCTTCGATCAGGCTGTCGCCGCTGGCAGCCCCCTCGTCGGCCAGGGTCACCGCGCTGGCCTGGCGATCGGCGCGCACCGCCGCGGGTGTGGCCGGCGCCGTGCCCAGCCGCAGCTCGCCCAGCACCAGGTCGCGCCACACGCCATCGGCGCCGCGGCCAGCCGACAGGCGCAGCTGGCCGGCGTGCACGCTCAGCGGCATCAGCGTCCACTGGTTGTCGTCATGCAGGGCCTCGATGGCCTGACCGGGCGCCGACAGCGTGATCGGCGCGCTGGCGTTCACCGTCACCGGCCCGCCATAGCGCTGGCCGCCGCGGGTGGTGGCCAGCGAGCCGCCCAGCGTCACCGGTCCGTCGGCGGCCAGCGCGGCCACGGTTTCGCTGCCGCGCAGCAGCAGGCTGGCACCGGGGGCCACCTGCAGCGCGCTGGCATCGGGCAGGCGCTCGTCGCCGGTGGTGGCCAGGCCGCCGGCCAGCACGCGCGTGGCCCCGGTGTAGGCATTGCCGGTGGCGCCCAGCAGCAGCAGGCCGCTGCCGGCCTGCTCGAGCGCGCCACTGCCAGTGATGAGGTTGTCCAGCGCCAGCGTGTCGCTGCGCAGCACGCGCAGCAGGCCGTCGTTGTGCAGCGCGCCGCGGCCCAGGCTGCCGCTGCGGCCGCCCTCGCCCAGCTGCAGCGTGCCGGCGTCGATGCGCGTGTCGCCATGGGCCTGGTCGGCGCTGAGCACCCAGGTGCCGGTGCCCTGCTTGGCCAGCGTGCCGGCACCGCTGAACACGCCCGAGAAACGCTGCACCGTGGCGGCGTCGCCCACCCCGGCGCCCACCTGCAGCGTGCCGCCGGCGTCGGCCAGCCGCACCTGCGCGGCGGCGCCGGACGCGGCCTCGGCGGCATCCACCAGCGCGCCCAGGGTCTCGCTGCCGGCCAGTGTGAGCGTGGTGCCGGCGGCCATCTGCAGCAGCGGCAGGCCCAGCAGCTGCGATGTGCCGGTGGTGCCGAGCGTGCCGCTGGCCAGCTGCAGCAGCGGCGTGGCCAGGCTGCCGCCGGCGGCCAGTGTGAGCGTGCCGGCCACGCGGGTGTGCTCGCTGGCCTGCACCTCGGCGGCCAGCGTGGCCAGGCCCTGGGCCTGCAGCGTGCGCGTGACCAGCGGCGAGCTCAACAACCCGCCATCGAGCGTGACCGACTGGGTGGCCACCAGCGCGCCACCCGGCTCGGCGGCCAGGGCCTGGGCCGACCTGTCTGCGCGGCCGGCCGGTGCGGCCCCAGCGGCCGCCGTCGACAGCACGCTGCCAGCCAGGCTGAGCGTGGCCACCGTGGCCGGTGCACCCAGTTGCAAGGTGGCCGGCGCGTCGATGCGCAGGGCCGTGGCGCCGCTGCCCAGGGCCTGCGCCTCGGTGCTGCGCAGCAGGCCGGCTTCAAGCCGCAGCACCGGGCTGTCGATCACGCCACCCGCGCCCAGGCTCAACGTGCCGCCCTGCAGCACGGCGGATTCGCTCAGCGTGAGCGCGGCGGTCAGCGCGCTGTCGCCCTGGCTGCTGAATTGCGCCGCCTGCGCCGGCAGCGCCAGCGTGCCATCGGCCAGGGCCAGCGCGCCACCCAGCGCCAGCCGGCCGCCGCCGGCCACGCGGCTGCCGCCGCCCACGGCCAGCGAGGCCGCCGTTTCAGCGCCGGCCAGCTGCAGCAGGCTGCCGCCGGCCAGGGCCAGTGCGGCACCGCTGCCGAGCTGGCCCGCGGCCACGGTGACCACG
The DNA here is from genome assembly GCA_964409495.1 of uncultured Bordetella sp. Taxonomy (GTDB): domain Bacteria; phylum Pseudomonadota; class Gammaproteobacteria; order Burkholderiales; family Burkholderiaceae_C; genus Pseudaquabacterium. The sequence goes on along the minus strand of CAYPDO010000010.1, from coordinate 21,556 downwards.
CTGGCGCCGCCGCCCAGCTGCAGCTGCGCGGCCTGCAGCAGGCCGCCGGTGCCCAGCGTCAGCGTGCCGCCCTCCACCACCGCGGCGCCGGCCACGTTCAGCGGCGCCAGCACCTGCACCTGGTTGCGGCTGGCCAGCGTGGCGGTGGCCAGCGGCGTGCGCAGCGTGCCGCCATCGATCGTGCTGGCGCCGCTGACAGTCATGCTGCCGCTGCCGCTCAGCTCGCCCGACAGGCTGAGTGCCTGCACGTTGACCGCCGTGTCCAGGCGCAGCGTGGCGCGATCGGCCACCTGCACCGTGGTGTCGGCGGTCAGCAGATCGGCCGAGGCGCTGACCAGCACGCCCGAGTTCACCTGGAACAGGCCGTTGCCGCTGCCCTGGCCGGCCATGGCCAGGGTGCCGCCGCCCTCCTTGACCAGCTGGCCGCTGCCGGTGTCGATGCGGCCGCTGAACTGGGTATCGATGCTTTGGCGCACGGTGAGCACATGGCGGTCCAGCACCAGCTGCGCCGGCAGGCCGGCGCCCACGCCGGGCAGATCGGCCAGCGCGCCGATGGTCTCGGCCCCGCCCAGCGTGAAGCGGGTGCCCACGGCCAGCTGCAGCGCCCCGGCATCGGGCAGGCGCTGATCACCCGCGGTGGCCAGCGCACCGGCCTGCAGCTCGGTGCCACCGCCATGGCGGTTGTCACCGGCCAGCGTCAGGCTGCCGGCTCCGGCCTTGCGCAGCGTGGCGCCCGCCGCGCCGGCATCGCTGAAAGCGCCGTTGATGCGCGCGGCCACGCCATCGGCCACCGCCAGCGTGCCGCCGCCGGCCCCCAGCGCGATGCCGCGCGTGGCGGCCAGCGTGAGATCGGCATCCAGGCGCAGCGTGGCGCCGTCCAGCAGCAGCTGATCGGCCGTGGCCAGGGCCGGCGCACGGCCCAGTTGCCCGTCGCGGCTGATGGCCAGCGTGCCGGCCAGCACCTGGGTGGGGCCCTGGCGGGCATGGTCAACGGCGCCATCGAAGGCCAGCGTGCCGGCGCCGGCCTTGGTCAGCGGGGCGGCGCCGGCCCGTTCGTCCACCCGGCCGGCCACGCGCAGCGTGTGGCCGGCGGCCACGTCGATGCGGCCGCCGGCCGCACCCAGCTGCAGCGGCCGAAGCGCATCGAGCGCAAAGCTGTCTTGCGCCTGCAGGCTGCCGCCGTCGAGCTGCAGCGCGGCCGTGGCGGCGCCCAGCAGGTTGTCGCGCGCCAGCGCCAGCGTGCCGGCCTGCACCACGGTGCCGCCGCCATGCGTGTTCGCTTGTTCGGCGACCAGCTGCAGCAGGCCGCCGCCGGTCTTGGTGAGCACGCCGGCCGCGCCGGGCGCGGCATCGGTCACGCGGCCGGCCAGGCCCAGCACGGCGCCGTCGCCCACCTGCAGCGTGCCGCCACCGGTGCCCAGCGCCAGGCCGCGGTGCGCATGCAGCGTGGTGCTGGCGCCGGGCTGCAGCGCCAGCGTGGCGCCGTCGAGCCGCAACTGATCGGCGCGGGCACTGGCCGGTGCGGCGCCCAGCTGATCGTCACGCGCGATCAGCAGCGTGCTGCCCTGCACCGCGGTGGCGCCGGAATGGGTGTTGGCGCTACTGCCGTCCAGGCTGAAGCTGCCGCCGCCCTGCAGGCGCAGCGCGCCATCCTGTGCTGCGAACGGGCCCGTGGCATCGGCGATGTGGCTGGCGATCTGCAGCGACAGGCCGCTGCCCAGCTGCAGCGTGCCGCCCGCCGCGCCCAGCTGCAGCGTGCGCGCCGCGCCCAGGCGCAGGCTGTCACGCAGCGCCAGCGTGCCGCCATCGAGCAGCAGGCCGGCGGCATCGGCGCCCAGCTGGCCGTCGCGGGCGATGGCCAGCGTGCTGGCCAGCACGCGGGTGCCGCCGCTGTGGCGGTTGTCCAATGCGCCGGTGAAGGCCAGCGTGCCACCGCCGCCCAGCGTCAGCGTGCCGGCATCCACCCCGTCGGCCAGCGGGCCGGCCACATCCACGCGCACCCCGGCCGGCAGCAGCAGCGTGCCGCCGGCCCCCTGCAGCGTGAGGCCGCGGCTGGCGGCCAGCGTGGTGTCGGCCAGGATCTGCAGCGTGCCGCCGTCAAGCAGCAGCTGGTCGGCCACCAGGTCGGCCGGCGCGCGGCCCAGCTGCGCATCGCCCTGCACCACCAGGGTGCCGCCGCGCACCGCGCTGCGGCCGGTGTAGGTGTTGGCGCCGCTCAGCGTGAGCGTGCCGCCGCCCTGCTTGACCAGGCCGCCGCTGCCCTGCAGCACGCCGGCAAAGCTGGCCGCGCTGCCGGCGGGCGTGCTCAGGCGCAGGCTGCCGGGCGACAAATCCACCGTGCCGGTGCCCGACAGCCCGGCGATGTCCGCATCGGCCTGCAGCGCCAGCGTGGACGCGTCGTTCACATGGTAGGTGCTTGCAGCCGCCGCGGCCGTGCTGCTGGCCAGCGCCAGCGTGCCCTGGGCCACCGTGGTGGCGCCGCTGCGCTCGTCGCGCCCGGCCAGCGTGAAGGTGCCGCTGCCGGCCTTGGTGAGGCTGCCGCTGCCGCTGAGCACGCCCTCGAAACGTGTGCTGCTGCCATCATCGCCGGTGCTGAGCGCAAAGCCTGCCAGCGCCACATCGCCGGCACCGGCCAGGCTGCCGAGCACCTGGTCAGACTGCAGCGTGAGCCGCGCCCCGGCGGCCAGCGTGGTGGCGCTCGACACGCCGGCCGTGCCCTCGGGCCCCAGCGCCAGCGTGCCGGCCTGCACCGTGGTGGCGCCGGTGTAGCTGCTGGCCCCGGCCAGCGTGAGCGTGCCGCCGCCCTGCTTGGTGAGCCCGCCACTGCCCTGCAGCCGCCCGGCGTATTCGGTGCTGGCGCCGTTGGCCCCGGCGCTGAGCGTGAAGCCCGCCAGCTGCACCGTGCCCGCACCGGCCAGCGCGCCCACCGTCTCGCTGGCCTGCAGCTGCAGCGTGCTGGTGTTGCCCATCTGCAGCGTGCCGGCATCGCCCAGCGCCTGCCCGCCCACGGCCACCAGCGTGCCGGCCTGCAGCAGCAGGTCGCCCGCGCCGAGGTGGCGGCCCGACAGCGTCAGCGTGCCCGCGCCGGTCTTGCTGAGCGTGCGCGCACCGCCGGCATCGGCCAGATCGCCCGACAGCGCCAGCCCCGCGCCCGCCACCGCCACCGTGGCATCGCCACCCAGCGTGACCGGCCCGCTCACGGTGGCGCTGCCCGCGCTGTTGGCCAGCGTGCCGGCCAGCAGCAGCGGCACGCCCAGCCGGGCGCCGTTGCGCAGATCCAGCGTGGCCGCGCTGTCAACCTGCACCGCCGCGCTGCCGGTGCGGTTCACGCCGCCCTCCAGCTGCAGCGTGCCGCTGGCCACCACGGTGCCACCGCTGGCCGTGTTGTCGCCCGCCAGCACCAGCGTGCCCGGGCCTTGCAGCGTGAGGCTGCCCGGGCCGTCGATGGCGCCGCCCAGGCTCAGCTGCGTGCCGCCCACCGTGAGCGTGCTGTTGGCCGCCAGCGTCATGGCGCCGGCGCTGGCCGCGCTGCCGCTGCTGCTGCCCAGCGCCGTGCCGCCACCCAGCTGCCAGGCGTTGTCAACCTGCCGGCCCGCCAGATCCACCGCCGCGCCAGCCGCCACGCTCACCGGGCCGGTGCCGAACGGGCCGGCAACCAGCGCACCGGCCGCGCCGGTGCTGCTGGCCGCGGCCACCAGCCCGCCTGCGGCCACCGTGGTGCCGCCGCTGTAGGTGTTGGCACCGCCCAGCGTCAGCGTGCCCGTGCCGGCCTTGGTGAGGGCGCCGCTGCCGCTGATCAGCCCGTCAAAGCGGGTGTCGAGGTGCTTGCCGCCCACCACCAGCGCCTGGCTGCCCAGCGCCAGCGTGCCGCCGCCGGCCAGCGCGCCGAACACCTGGTCGGATTGCAGCGTGAGCTGCGCCCCGGCGGCCACCGTCACGGCGCTGCCCGCCCCCGCCGTGCCGGCCGGGCCCAGCACCAGCGTGCCGGCCTGCACCTCGGTGGCCCCGGTGTAGGGGTTGGCCGCGCTGAGCGTGAGCTGCCCGCCGCCCTGCTTGACGAGCCCGCCACTGCCCTGCAGCGGCCCGGCAAAGCCGGTGCTGGCACCGTTGCCGCCAGCGCTGAGCGTGAACCGGTCGAGCTGCACCGTGCCCGCGCCGTCCAGCGCGCCCACCGTCTCGCTGGCCTGCAGCTGCAGCGTGCTGCCGGCCGCCAGCTGCAGCGTGCCAGCATCGCCCAGCGCCTGCCCGCCCGCGGCCACCAGCATGCCGGCCTGGACATCCAGGCCCCCGGCACTGCTGTTGCGGCCCGACAGCGTGAGCGTGCCCGTGCCGGTCTTGCCGAGCGTGCGTGCAGCACCGTCGTCGGCCACATTGCCCGAGAGCGTCAGGCCCGCGCCATCCACCTGCAGCGTGGCATTGCCGCCCAGCGTGAGCGCGCCGCTGGCCGTGGCCGCCGGCTCGCCCGCGGCCACGCGCAGCGTGCCCGACAGCGTCATCGGCACCGTGAGCTGTGCGCCGCCCTGCAGATCCAGCACCGCGCCGGCCGCCACCTGCAGCGGGCCCAGGCCGGCGCGGTTGCTGCCGCCCATGAGCTGCAGCGTGCCGCCGGCCACCGTGGTGCCGCCGGTGCTGGTGTTGCTGCCCGCCAGCACCAGCGTGCCGGGGCCTTGCTGCGTGAGCGCGCCGCTGCCGCTGAGCGCACCGCTCAGGCGCAGCTGGCTGCCGCCGACGGCCAGCGTGCTGTCGGCCAGCAGCGTCAGCGCCCCGGCGCTGGCCGCGCTGCCGCTGCTGCTGAGCAGCGCCGTGCCGCCACCCAGCTGCCAGGCGTTGTCAACCTGCAGGCCCGCCAGCTCCACCGCCGCACCCGCCGCCACGCTGACCGTGCCGGTGCCGAACGGGCCCGCCGTCAGCGCCCCGGCCACGCCGCTGCTGCCCAGGCCCGCCACCAGCGTGCCGGCGGCCACCGTGGTGCCGCCGCTGTAGGTGTTGGCCCCGCCCAGCGTCAGCGTGCCGGTGCCGGCCTTGCCGAGCGACCCGCTGCCGCGGATGCGGCCGTCGAAGCGGCTGCTGCCACCGTCACCCCCCAGGCTCAGCGCAAAGCTGCCCAGCGCCACCTCGCCGCTGCCGGCGAGCGTGCCCAGCGCCTGGTCGGCCTGCAGCAGCAGCTGCGTGCCGGCTGCCAGGTCCACCATGCTGGCCAGGTTCACGACGCTGCCGGGCCCCAGCACCAGCGTGCCGCCCTGCACCGTGGTGGCGCCGGTGTAGCTGCTGGCGCCGGCCAGCGTGAGCGTGCCGCCGCCCTGCTTGGTGAGCCCGCCGCTGCCCTGCAGCCGCCCGGCGTATTCGGTGCTGGCGCCGTTGGCCCCGGCGCTGAGCGTGAAGCCCGCCAGCTGCACCGTGCCCGCACCGGCCAGCGCGCCCACCGTCTCGCTGGCCTGCAGCTGCAGCGTGCTGGTGTTGCCCATCTGCAGCGTGCCGGCATCGCCCAGCGCCTGCCCGCCCACGGCCACCAGCGTGCCGGCCTGCAGCAGCAGGTCGCCCGCGCCGAGGTGGCGGCCCGACAGCGTCAGCGTGCCCGCGCCGGTCTTGCTGAGCGTGCGCGCACCGCCGGCATCGGCCAGATCGCCCGACAGCGCCAGCCCCGCGCCCGCCACCGCCACCGTGGCATCGCCACCCAGCGTGACCGGCCCGCTCACGGTGGCGCTGCCCGCGCTGTTGGCCAGCGTGCCGGCCAGCAGCAGCGGCACGCCCAGCCGGGCGCCGTTGCGCAGATCCAGCGTGGCCGCGCTGTCAACCTGCACCGCCGCGCTGCCGGTGCGGTTCACGCCGCCCTCCAGCTGCAGCGTGCCGCTGGCCACCACGGTGCCACCGCTGGCCGTGTTGTCGCCCGCCAGCACCAGCGTGCCCGGGCCTTGCAGCGTGAGGCTGCCCGGGCCGTCGATGGCGCCGCCCAGGCTCAGCTGCGTGCCGCCCACCGTGAGCGTGCTGTTGGCCGCCAGCGTCATGGCGCCGGCGCTGGCCGCGCTGCCGCTGCTGCTGCCCAGCGCCGTGCCGCCACCCAGCTGCCAGGCGTTGTCAACCTGCCGGCCCGCCAGATCCACCGCCGCGCCAGCCGCCACGCTCACCGGGCCGGTGCCGAACGGGCCGGCAACCAGCGCACCGGCCGCGCCGGTGCTGCTGGCCGCGGCCACCAGCCCGCCTGCGGCCACCGTGGTGCCGCCGCTGTAGGTGTTGGCACCGCCCAGCGTCAGCGTGCCCGTGCCGGCCTTGGTGAGGGCGCCGCTGCCGCTGATCAGCCCGTCAAAGCGGGTGTCGAGGTGCTTGCCGCCCACCACCAGCGCCTGGCTGCCCAGCGCCAGCGTGCCGCCGCCGGCCAGCGCGCCGAACACCTGGTCGGATTGCAGCGTGAGCTGCGCCCCGGCGGCCACCGTCACGGCGCTGCCCGCCCCCGCCGTGCCGGCCGGGCCCAGCACCAGCGTGCCGGCCTGCACCTCGGTGGCCCCGGTGTAGGGGTTGGCCGCGCTGAGCGTGAGCTGCCCGCCGCCCTGCTTGACGAGCCCGCCACTGCCCTGCAGCGGCCCGGCAAAGCCGGTGCTGGCACCGTTGCCGCCAGCGCTGAGCGTGAACCGGTCGAGCTGCACCGTGCCCGCGCCGTCCAGCGCGCCCACCGTCTCGCTGGCCTGCAGCTGCAGCGTGCTGCCGGCCGCCAGCTGCAGCGTGCCAGCATCGCCCAGCGCCTGCCCGCCCGCGGCCACCAGCATGCCGGCCTGGACATCCAGGCCCCCGGCACTGCTGTTGCGGCCCGACAGCGTGAGCGTGCCCGTGCCGGTCTTGCCGAGCGTGCGTGCAGCACCGTCGTCGGCCACATTGCCCGAGAGCGTCAGGCCCGCGCCATCCACCTGCAGCGTGGCATTGCCGCCCAGCGTGAGCGCGCCGCTGGCCGTGGCCGCCGGCTCGCCCGCGGCCACGCGCAGCGTGCCCGACAGCGTCATCGGCACCGTGAGCTGTGCGCCGCCCTGCAGATCCAGCACCGCGCCGGCCGCCACCTGCAGCGGGCCCAGGCCGGCGCGGTTGCTGCCGCCCATGAGCTGCAGCGTGCCGCCGGCCACCGTGGTGCCGCCGGTGCTGGTGTTGCTGCCCGCCAGCACCAGCGTGCCGGGGCCTTGCTGCGTGAGCGCGCCGCTGCCGCTGAGCGCACCGCTCAGGCGCAGCTGGCTGCCGCCGACGGCCAGCGTGCTGTCGGCCAGCAGCGTCAGCGCCCCGGCGCTGGCCGCGCTGCCGCTGCTGCTGAGCAGCGCCGTGCCGCCACCCAGCTGCCAGGCGTTGTCAACCTGCAGGCCCGCCAGCTCCACCGCCGCACCCGCCGCCACGCTGACCGTGCCGGTGCCGAACGGGCCCGCCGTCAGCGCCCCGGCCACGCCGCTGCTGCCCAGGCCCGCCACCAGCGTGCCGGCGGCCACCGTGGTGCCGCCGCTGTAGGTGTTGGCCCCGCCCAGCGTCAGCGTGCCGGTGCCGGCCTGGGTGAGGCGGCCGCTGCCGCTGATCGGCGACGCGACAAGAATGTCGTCACTGCGCGCGAAGGTCAGCGCGCCCAGATTGGTCACGGCCCCCTGCAACCAGCCGCTGACGCCGCCTTCGCCGACCTGCAAGGTACCGCCGCTCACCTGCAGCCCGGCGCCCGGCGCCCAGTCGCCCGTCACGATGAGCGTGCCGCTGCCGCGTTTTTCCACGCGGCCTGCGCCGTCGAGGTTGCCGACCCAGCGCTGATCGGCACCGCGGTCGACGATCAGGCTGCTGCCCGCCGCCAGCGTGGTGTTGCCGGTGGCCGTGCGTGCGCCCGTCAGCCGCAGCTGGCCGCTGACAAGCTGCAGCGCACCGCTGCCCCCCAGGCTGCCACCCAGCGTGAGCGTGTCGCTGCGCAACACCGACAAGCTGCCTTGGTTGGCGATGTCGCCGCGCACGCTGCCGGCATTGCCGCCCACGCCCAGGCGCAGCGCGCTGCCGCTGGCGATGATGGTGGAACCGGTGTAGTCCTGGTCGCCGCTGAAGCTGAGCGTGCCGCCGCCGGCCTGCGTGACGCCACCGGCCCCGGTGATCAGGCCATCGAAGGCCAGATCGCCTGCACGGCGGAACACCAGGCGCGCAGGGGCCAGCACCGTCACCGTGCCGCCCACACTGCCGGTGCCGCCGCCGTCGCCCAGCTGCAGCGTGCCGGCGCTCACCGTGGTGCCGCCGGTGTGGCCCTGGTTGGCGGTGAGCACCAGGGTGCCGGTGCCCGCCTGTTCAAGCCGGCCGCTGCCGCTGACCGTGCCGGTGAACACCACATCGTCGCTGCGCTGAAAGCTCAGCAGGCCATCGTTGACCACGTTGCCGGCCAGCGCGCCACTGCGCCCGCCATTGCCGATGCGCAAGCTGCCGGCCAGCACCGCGGTGCCACCGCCATGCCCGGCCGTGCCGGTCAGGCTGAGCGTGCCATTGCCAACCTTGCTGAGCCCGCGTGGCGTGACGCCATCATCGGCCAGGTCGCCCGACAGGGTCAGCGCCGCGCCGTCGCCCGCGCCCAGCGCGGCATCGCCGGCCAGCGTGATGCTGCCGCTGCTGGCCGCCGCCGTGCCGGTGCTGTTGCGCAGCGCGCCCAGGCCACCCGCGCCACTGCCGGCCAGCGACCAGGCGTTGTTGACCACGAAACCCGCCAGGTCGACGCTCGCGCCATCGGCCACCGTGACCCGGCCCGTGCCGAAGGCCCCGCTGGCCGCCACGCCCGGCCCGGACGCCACCGAGGCCACGCCCGCCACCAGACTGCCGGCGCTCACCGTGGTGCCGCCGGTGTAGCTGCTGGCGCCACTCAGGGTCAGCGTGCCGGTGCCCGCCTGGTGCAGCGCGCCGTCGCCGCTGAGTCGGCCACTGAGCGACAGCGCATCGCTGCGCTGCACCTGCAGCGTGCTGCCACTGGCGATGGCCACATCGCCCGCCAGGCTGCCCTGCGACCCGCCGGTGCCGATCTGCAGGCGCCCGTTCTGGATGTCCGTGCCGCCACCGGGCGCCGCGCTGCCGGCCAGCACCAGGCTGCCGGCACCGGTCTTGGCGAGCCGGCCGGAGCCGCTCAGGTCGCCACTCAGCGTGAGCGTGCCGCCCGCCAGGTCCACACCCAGCGTGGCATCGCCGCTCAGCGTCACCGCGCCGCTGCTGGCCGCCGCCGTGCCGGTGCTGTTGCGCAGCGCGCCCAGGCCACCCGCGC
>CAYPDO010000010.1:2469-12218 GCA_964409495.1 uncultured Bordetella sp. | reverse complement strand
TGCCGAAGGCCCCGCTGGCCGCCACGCCCGGCCCGGACGCCACCGAGGCCACGCCGGCCACCAGAATGCCGGCACTCACCGTGGTGCCGCCGGCATAGGTGCTGGCGCCCGACAGCGTGAGCACGCCTGCACCCAGCTTGGTGAGCGACCCGCTGCCGCTGATCGGCAGGTTCACGGTGCGTGCCGCCGCATTCACCCAGCTGGCCGCGCCATTGAGCGCCAGGCCGGCGGCGCCAAGGTCCACGTCGGCAATGGTGATGGTGGAGGCGTTGAGCGTGAGCGTCCGCCCCGCCCCCGCCAGGCTGATCGGCTGGTTGATGGCGATCGTGTCGCCGGCGTTGCTGCCGTTCACCGTCAGGGTCAGCGAGCCCGCGTTGGTGGCACTGGGGCTGCTCACCTGTGCATTGACGGTGATGCGGTCATCGGCCTGCAGCACCACCGGCCCGGTGGCCAGCTGCGCCAGCAGAGCGGTCACGGTGAGGATGTCGTCGCCCGCGTCGGTCTGGATCGTGAGCGTGGCCGGATCCAGCAGCAGCTGGCCGGCCTGGCCCAGCGGCGCACCACGATCGGCCAGGCCCTCGAAGCGCAGCGCGCCGCGCGACGACACCTCCACCAGCCCGCCATCGCCGCCCGCTGCGCCGCCACGCACGCTGGCGCCGCCGGCGAACTGCGTGCGCTCGGTCGACCACAGGACGACACGGCCGCCATCGCCCTGCGCGCCGGCATCGGCGGCCAGCGTCGCGCCGGCCTGCACGGCCACGCTGCGGGCTGGCGGCAGCGCCTCGGCATGGCCGCCCTGGAAGTCGCCACCCACGCGCACGGTGCCGCCCGCTGCGCTGCCGCTGGCGTCGAGCCGCGCCGTGCCGGCCAGCTGGATCTGCTCGCCCAGCACGGTGATCGCGCCGCCTTGCGTGCCGGCAGCGTCGGCGCTGGCCGTCACCGCGCCGGTCACGCGCGTCAAGCCGGCACGCCCGCCATCGATCACCACCTGGCCCTCGCGCAGCGCCAGGCCGCTGGCGCGTACCGTGCCCGCCAGGTTGAGCACGGTGTCGGCAAAGCCGGCGCGGGCCGCCGCGCGCAGCTCGGCACTGCCGGCCAGCGCCTGGGCCGAGCCCAGCAGATCCAGGCGCGTGGCCAGGTCTTCGCTGCGGGCGTTGAAGAAGATCAGGCCGTCGCCGTCCACATCCACCTGCACCGCGCCCACCGCCGCCGCGCCCAGCCGGCCGGCCAGCACATTGCCGCCGATGCTCACGCGCGGGCCCACCAGGGCCACGGTGCCGGCCGGGGCGTGGATCTCGCCGTCGGCGCGCAACTCGCCGGTGCCCGCATGGCCGCCCGACAGCTGCCAGCGCCCGCCGCCGCCCAGCGCCAGCGCGGTGGTGTCGGCGTTCAGCGTGGTGGCCACCAGGCCGCCCACGTCCACGCGCGAGCCGGCACCGAAGATCACGCCGCGCGGGTTCGACAGGAACACCCGCCCGTCGGCCTGCAGCTGGCCCAGGATCAGCGAGGGATCGGCCCCGGTGACGCGGTTGAACAGCACCGCCGCGGCATCGGGCTGGCGGATGTGCACACGCTCGCCGGCGGCGATGGAAAAGCTGGACCAGTCGAGCGCGGCACGCGGCGTGGACTGCAGGATCTCGAGCTGGCGCGCGCCGTCGGCGCGCACGCTGGCGCTGCCGGCGGTCAACACCGCGCCCTCCGGCAGGGCCCAGCCGGCCGGCGCGGCGGCCAGCGTCAGGGCCAGGCAGGCGGCCTGGCTCAGTGCATGCAGGCGCGGCTGGAACGGCCAGCACCCGCGCCGCTGGCGCCGCAACGGCCGTGCCGTGTCAGTAGAACCAGGACAGCTGCGCATACAGCCTCGGGTTGCGACGTGCGGTGTCGGATCGCGCCTGGCCGGTGGTGGGCACGGCCACGCTCAGGCGCGCGGCAAAGCTGCGCGGGCGCTCCCATGAGATGGCCACACCGGCACCGCCCAGGGTCTGGCGGTTGGCATCGCGCGCGGCCTGGGTGCCGGGCTGCTGGCGCAGCTGCAGCGCGGCATGGTCGACAAACACGCTGGCCACCAGTTCGCGCGCCCAGCGGCCCAGCCAGGCCTCGGGCGGCAGCAGGCGCAGCTCGAGCGTGCCCACCACGCCGCTGTCGCCGGTGCCCTCGCCGGGCGCGAAGGCGCGCACGCCATCGGGCCCGCCGGCACGGAACTGCTCGCTGCTGTCCAGGTTGTCGAAGGCCCATTGCCCACGCAGCGCGGCATACAGCAGCAGGCGGCCGTCGATCAGGTTCTGCAGCCGGTTGCCGGCCACGGCCAGCTTGGCATAACGCGGCGCGTCGTCCAGCCCGCCGGGCGGGCCGCCGCGGTAGCGCACCTCCCCATAGGCCAGGTTGGCTTCGAAGGTGCTGACCGCGCCGCCGCCCAGGTTGTCGCGCACATCGCCGGTCAGGCCCAGCGTCAGGCTGTCGATGCTGCGGCGCTGCACCGAGCGCGCCACGTCCTGCCGGTCGGCATGCTGCTTGTCATCCAGCGTGCCCACCAGGAACAGGTTGAGGTTGCGCGAGCGCCGCCACGGGTACAGCGCATTCACCGACAGGCTCGTGGCATCGCCATTGACGCCCAGCGGAAACTGCGCGCTGTCCAGCTTGTACCGCACCACCGACAGCGAGCCGCCGAGCTTCCAGCCGTCGTGGCCCACCGGCAGCGAGTAGCCCAGCAGGCCGAACAGCAGGCCGCCGGTGTCGGAGCTCAGCGCATTGAGGGTCAGCGAATCGCCACGCCCGGCCAGGCTGTTGAAGGCCAGCAGCGCGCCCACGCGGTACAGGCCGAGAAAGCGCGAGCCGTTGGCATCGGCATCCACCTTGCCCGACCAGGGGCTCTCGCGCAGGCCGCTGACTTTCAGCCGCGCCGTGCCGGGTCGGGTGCCGGCCTGCACGTCGAAGCGCACGGTGATGCCGCGCAGGTCATTGAGCAGGAACACCACGCGCTCGACCAGCTCCACACGCAGGATCTCGCCGGGCACCAGGCGCGCAAGATAGCCCTCGACCACCTCGCGCCTGACGGGCAGGCTGGCCGGCCAGTCGAGCTCGATGCGGTCCAGCCGGCCCTCGAGCACCTCGATGCGGATCAGGCCGTCTTGCGGCACCTGCTCGGGCAGGTAGGCATAGCCAAGGTAGTAGCCCAGGTCGCGCTGCAGAAAGCGCGTGACATCGGCCGCGGCATTGACCAGATCGTCGTAGCTGCGCCCCGGGCCGACATAGGCGGCGGTGAGCGCCGGCAGCGCGGCCACCAGCGCGGCTGGCGCGTCGGGCGGCAGCGTGAAGCCGCGCACATCGAGCGTCAGCTCGTCCTGCGGCTTCTCGAGCTCACGCGGTACGGGCCGCAGCGGCAGCTGCTCAGCATTGGTGCGCAGCGCCGGGCGCGGCGCCAGCTGCTCGGGCGAGGGCACCACTGCCGGGGTCTGCGCGACGACGCCCCCCGCCCACAGGCACAGCGCACCGGCCCAGGCCGTGCGGCGCGCGGGCGAGACGCGGTGGCTGCGGCGGCCGGGCCGCTTGCAGCCACCCTGTTGACGGGCTGCCGCAAGGGCAGAGGACATCCGGGGTGCTCCAGCGCAGAAAGGTAAGGGGCAAGGTGAACAGCCCGGCCGGTGGCGCAGCTGGAAGGCCACCGGCGGGCTCGGGCCATGCTAGCGAAAGCCGTGAGCAGCTGTAACGGCCCGTGGCCGACGAGCGTGGGGGTTGCCAGCCACCACGGGCCGTGCTCGCAGCGCCCGCGCGCGGCGCCCGGCGCGGCCGCGCGCCGCGCGTGGTGCCGCTGGCGGGCGGTGTGCGCCGCCGCGTGCACCGCTCAAAGCACCACTCAGGGCGCCGTCTGGCGGCCGATCTCCACGCGCCGGTTCTCGGCGGCGTACGGATCACCGCTGACCTTGGGGGCCTTCGAGCCCAGGCCCATGGCCTGCAGCATGGCCGGATCGGCGCCCAGCTTCACCAGGTAGTCGCGCACCGCCTCGGCGCGCTTTTGCGAGAGCATCAGGTTGCCCTCGTCAGAGCCGCTGGCATCGGCATGGCCCTCGATGCGCACCACGCGGCCGGTGCCCTTCTTGCCGCGCAACACCTCGGCAAAACGGTCGAGCTGCTGGCGCAGCAGCTCGGGCAGTTCGGCCGAGCCGAGCTTGAAGGTGGCGGTGGGCAGCGAGAAGCGCACCGCGGGCTTGAAGCCCATGCACTTGAAGCCCTGCTTCTTGAGCTCTTCACAGGCGTCTTCGGGGAACAGGCCCTCGCTGATCGTCTGCACATCGGGCACCTGCTGGCCCAGGTCGACCGATTCGTCGGCGCGGGCCATCCAGGGTTGCAGCAGCAGGGCCGCCAGCAGCGTGCTGGCGCCGAGGCCGCGGCGAATCGTCGGGTTGCGGTTTGGGCATGCAGCCTTCATCTCGACCTCCATCGTTTGTGCGGGCCGGAAGGCTCGCCCGAGGTCAGGGCAAAGGCTGCGACGGACGGCGCCATCCCGGCAACGCCGCATCATAGGACCGCGACGCCGGCAGGGTCATCCCGCGAACGGCGTAGCCGCTGGCCGCGTGCCTGGACCGTCAGCGCCGCGGCCGGGCCGGCCCGATCAGAACTGACGAATCCACCGGATCAGAACTTGTGCATCCGGTGCCGGCGCCGGTCACGGGCGCGCCGGCGGGCACCGCGGCCGAGGGTCGGCGACGGCCGGCCCCCGGCACTACACTGCCGCGCAGCCGCAGCACCATGAGCCCTCCCGCCCCGCCCACCGCCCCCGCCGGCGCCGAGACGGCCGCCGGCGACATGACCCAGCTGCTGCAGGCCTGGCGCGGCGGCAGTCACGACGCCTTCGCGCACATCGTGCAGCGCCTGCATGGCGAGTTCCTGCGCATGGCCGGGGCGCGGCTGCGTGGCCATGATGCGCACTCGCTGAGCCGCGGCGACGTGGTCAACGAGGCGCTGATGCGCCTGATGGCCGCGCGCACCGAATGGGCCAACCGCGCGCACTTCTTCGCCACCGTCTCGCTCACCATGCGCAGCGTGCTGCGCGAGCATGCCCGCGCCCGCCTGGCCGACAAGCGCCAGGGCGGCGAACGCGTGACCCTCACCTTCGATGCCGGCGGCCCCGGCGAGGGCTCGATGGCCGCCGACCTGCTGACGCTGGACGCGCTGTTCGACCAGCTGCGCGCGCTGGATGCCCGCGCCGGCCAGGTGCTGGAGCACACCTACTTCAGCGGCCTCACGCGCGAGCAGATCGCCGAGGTGCTCGATGTCTCGGTGGCCACGGTGGACCGCGAGCTGCGCTTCGCCCGTGCCTGGCTGCGCGAGGCCCTCGGGCGCGACCTCGAAGCCTGAGCATGGGCGCCGGCGCTGACCTGGCGCGCGTGAAGGCGCTGTTCCTCGCGGTCTGTGACCTGCCCGACGACGCCGCGCGCCGTGCGCATCTGGCCGCCCAGGGTGTGGACGAGGCCACCGCCGCGCGCGTGATGGCGCTGGTGGCGCGTGATCGCGAGGCCACCAGCATCGCCGCGCCGGTGCAGGCCGCGCTGGCCTCGGCGCTGGGCGGCGGCGACGACGAGGCCTCCGAGCTCGCGCCGGGCGACCGGCTCGGCCCCTGGACGCTGCGCGCGCCGCTGGGCGAGGGCGGCATGGGCCGCGTGTTCCTGGCCGAGCGCAGCGACGGGCTGTACCAGCAGCAGGTGGCCATCAAGCTGCTGCGCGGCCAGGGCTCGGCACATGCGCTGGCGCTGCTGGCGCGCGAGCGGCAGATCCTGGCCACGCTGAACCATCCGCACATCGCCCGCCTGCTTGACGGCGGCACCACGCCGCGCGGCCGCCCCTACCTGGTGCTGGAGTATGTGCAGGGCCAGCGCATCGACCAGTGGTGCGCGGCGCAGCAACTGGCGCTGGCGGCGCGCCTGGCGCTGTTCGGCCAGGTGTGTGCGGCCGTCGCGCAGGCGCACCGCCAGCTGGTGGTGCACTGCGACATCAAGCCGGCCAATGTGCTGGTCACGCCGCAGGGCCGGGCCATGCTGCTGGATTTCGGCATCGCGCGGCTGGAAGGCCAGGACGACGAGGGCGCGCGCGGCCTCACGCCGCGCTATGCCAGCCCCGAGCAGCAGGCCGGCGCACCGGCCACCGCGGCCAGCGACATCTTCAGCCTGGGCCGGCTGCTGGCCGAGCTGCTGGCGCCGCTGGGCACGCAGGCACCGCGGCGCGCCGAGTGGCAGGCCATCATCGACCGCGCCAGCGCACCCGAACCGGGCGCGCGTTATGCCGACGTGGCCGCGCTGCAGGCCGAGCTGCGCCGCTTCGAGCAGCACCGCCCGCTGGCCGCGCTGCCGCCAGGCTGGGCCTACCGCAGCAGCAAGTTCCTGCGCCGGCGCTGGCCGGCGGTGCTGGTGGCCGCCGGTGCAGCGCTGATGGCAGGCGGCTTCACCGCGCGCCTGGTGCACGAGCGCGACCGTGCGCTGGCCGCCGAGGCCCAGGCGCGACACGAGGCGGCCGCCGCACAGCAGGTGGCCGACCTGCTGGTGGGGCTGTTCGAGGGCGCCGACCCGGCACTGGGCGGCCGCCCCGACATGAGCGCCGCAGCCCTGGTCGACCGCGGCCGCGAGCGCGTGGCCGCCGAGCTTCAGCAGCAGCCCGAGCTGCAGGCACGCATGCAGGCCGTGCTGGGCCAGGTCTACGAGCAGATGGGCCAGCCCAGGCCGGCGGTGGCGCTGTTCGAGCAGGCCATCGCGCTGGAACAGCGCCTGGGCCGCACGGCCATCGAGGCCGCGCTGCTCAGCCGCATGGCCATGGCGCTGGCCAACCAGGGCGAGGCCGCACGCGCGCTGGCACCGGCGCGGCGCGCGCTGGCGCTGCGCGAGGCCGAGGCGGCGCGCCGGCCCGCGGCCGCGGCCAGCGCCGCAGGCCCGTCCGCCATGCCGGCCAGCGCCGGCGCGATGCGCGAGCTGTCGGGCATCACCGATGGCCCGCTGGCCCTGGCGGACGCCGCCGACACGCTGGGCTACGTGCTCTCGCGCACCGGCCACTACGACGAGGCGCAGCTGCAGCTCGAACGCGCGCTGGCGCTGCGCCGCCGGCATGCCGGGCCGGCCCACCGGCTCAGCGCGGTGACCCTGCACCACCTGGGCATGCTGGGCGCCGCGCGCAGCCAGTTCGAGGCGGCAGAGCGCCATTTCCGCGAGGCGCTGGCCATCAAGCAGGCGCTGTGGCCCACTGGCCATCCCAGCCTGGACAACACGCGCCAGACCCTGGCGGCCGCGCTGGCCGGCCAGCAGCGCCTGGCCGAGGCCGAGGCACTGCTGCGCCAGGTGCTGGCCCAGCGCATGGCGCTGCTGGGCGCGCACAGCGCGCCGGTGGCCACCGCCCACAACGAGCTGGCCAGCGTGCTGCAGGACAGCGCCCGCCTCGACGAGGCCATCGCGCACTACCGCGCGGCGCTGGCCATCGGCGAAGCCGTGCATGGCCGCCAGGCCATGCCCACCGCAGTGAACCTCAACAACCTGGCCACCGCGCTGGAAGACGCCGGCGACCCCGCGGCCGAGGCCGCCTACCGCGAATCGCTGGCCATCCGCAGCGGCCGGCTCGGGTCTGGCGATCCCTCGGTGGCGCGCGCGCAGCACAACCTGGGTCGCTGGCTGCTGCGTCAAGGCCGGCCCGACGAGGCGCGGCCGCTGCTCGAGCAGGCACTGGCCACGCGCCGCGCCCGGCTGCCGCCAGACCATGCCGACCGCGTGGACAGCCAGATCACGCTGGCTGAGCTGGACCTGGCCCAGGGCCGGCGCGCGGCGGCCGAGGCGGCGCTGGACAGCGCCACGGCGCACGAGGCCACGCTGCGGCCGGCGCGGCGCATCGGCCTGCTGCGCGCGCAGGGCCTGCTGCGCGGCGCCCAGGGCGATGCCGCCGGCGCGCTGGCGCGCCATGCGCAAGCGCTGGCACTTGGCCAGCACACCTGGCCGGCCGCCCACCCGGCCTTGCGCCGGCTGCGGCTGGACGCGGCCGCGGCGGCGCTGGCGCAGGGCCAGCCCGACCTGGCGCGCCAGCACTGGCAGGCCGTGGCGCCGGCGCTGGCGGCGCTGCCACCCGGTGCGCCGCTGCGCCTGCAGGCCGAGGCACTGCAGCGCCGGCTGGCGCGCTGAGGCGCGCGCGGCCGGCGCGGCGCCGCCCCCTCGATCGCGGGGTCCATGCCGACGGGTGTGACAGCCGGCCCCGGGCCAGCGCCCTTGAGCAGACAGGAGCCCCTGCCGCAGCGCCGCTGCCGGCACCGGGGCCCGTCACGATCTGCCAGGAGCCCCGATGTCTGTCCGCGCTGCCCCCGATGTCTGCCCGCCCAGCCGCCGCACGCGGCGTTTGCACCCCGTGCCGCCGGGCCGCCTGCTGCTGGCGGCCCTGCTGATCGGCACGCTGCCCGCACCGGCGGCGGCCGGCACCTGGTCGGTCAACGGCCACTTCACGCACGACGATGAGCTGGCGCAGTTCACGCTGGATCTGCCCGCCGAGGATGTGCTGAGCGTGCGCAGCTGGTCGTATGGCGGCGGCAGCAACGCCGCCGGCCAGGCCATCGCCGGTGGCGGCTTCGCGCCGGTGCTGGCGCTGTTCGACGCCGACGGCTGGCTGCTGCAGCTGGCCCATGGCAGCGGCAACGAGAACGTGTGCAGCGTGCTCGGCAGCACCGCCCCGGCCAGCGGCTTTTGCTGGGACGCAGCCTTCAGCACGCCGCTGGCCGCCGGCCGCTACACACTGGTGCTCTCGCAGGATGGCAACGAGCCGCCCGCCAACTGGCTGTCGGGCAGCTACGCCAAGGCCGGCGTGCCCGACTACACCGGCCAGGACTTCCTGAGCCAGGCCGACCGGCGCTTCATCCAGGTGGATGGCACGCCGCGCACCGGCGCCTGGGCGCTGGACATCACCGCCAGCGCCGTGCCCGAACCGGCCGGTGCGCTGCTGATGCTGCTGGGTCTGGCTGGCTTTGCCGGCCAGCGGCTCGGCCGCCGCCAGCGCCAGGAGCTGCTGTGATGGCCCGTGCGCCCATGCCCTGCCGCGCCCTGGCTGCCGGCCTGCTGACCATGCTGGCCGGCAGCCCGGCCCTGGCGCTGGATGCGCCGCTGGCCGCCGATGCCCATGTGAGCGCCGCGCTGCCCGCCAGCAACTTCGGCGGCCTGCCGACGCTCAACATCGGCAACGGCGCCAGCGCGCTGCTGCGTTTCGATCTGGGCACGCTGCCGGCCGGCACCACCGCGGCCAAGCTGGTCAAGGCCAGCATGAGGCTCTTTGTCAACCGCGTCGGCACGGCCGGGGCGGTGGAGGTCATCGGCCTGAACGGCGCCTGGGCCGAGAGCGCGGTGACGGGCGCCACCGCGCCGGCCCATGCCGGGGCCGGCAGCGGCGTCACCGTGCCGGTGGCCAGTGCCGGGCAGTTCGTCAGCGTGGATGTCACGGCCCTGGTCAGGCAGTGGATCACCAACCCGGCCACGGCCTACGGCGTGGCGCTGCAGCCGGCGCTGTCGGCCCCCGGCACGGTGGTGTTTCTCGACAGCAAGGAGAACACCAGCACCGCGCATCTGGCGCAGCTCGACCTGACGCTGGCCGACCAGGGCCCGGCCGGGCCGCAGGGCCTGACCGGCGCGAAGGGTGACAAGGGTGACAAGGGTGACAAGGGCGACACCGGCGCGCGCGGCGCGACGGGCGCCACCGGCGCCACCGGCCCGGCCGGTCCGGTGAACCTGCAGTACATCAACCACAGC
>CAYPDO010000010.1:0-2369 GCA_964409495.1 uncultured Bordetella sp. | reverse complement strand
CACCGGCGCCACCGGCCCGGCCGGTCCGGTGAACCTGCAGTACATCAACCACAGCTACAGCATCACCGGCAACTACATCTCGTGGGCCGAGATGTCATGCCCCGGCGGCAGCTACGTCATCGGCGGCGGTTGCGGCCACCGCGATGGCAACTCAGCCTCGAAGGACATCCAGGTGAACTTTGCCGGCCCCAAGCCCGGCGCCGAACGCAGCACCTACGCCTGCCGCGTGCACAACACCAGCTCGTCGAGCCGCGCCATCCGCATGTCGGTGATCTGCGCCTCCGCCACCCATGTCACTGGCCCCTGAGAGGACACCCTCATGAACCACCCGATGCTGCATGCGATCCCCCCCCTGCGCCGCCAGGCCGCCACGCTGGCACTGTGCGCGCTGGCTGGCGCGCCCGCCTGGGCTCTGGACGCGCCGCTGGCCGCCGATGCCCATGTCAACAGCACGCTGCCATCCGGCAACTTCGGCGCGCTGCCGTCGCTGAACGTCGGTGGCGGCGCACAGGCCTTGCTGCGCTTTGATCTGGGCACCTTGCCCGCCGGCATCACCGCGGCCAAGCTGGTGAAGGCCAATCTGCGGCTGTTCGTCAACCGCGTGGGCACGGCCGGCGCGATCGAGGTGATCGGCCTGAACAGCGCCTGGAGCGAGGCCACGGTCACGGCCGCCGGCGCGCCGGTGCATGCCGGTGCCGGCAGCGGCATCAGTGTGCCGGTGGTCAGTGCCGGGCAGTTCGTCAGCGTGGATGTCACGGCCCTGGTCAGGCAGTGGATCACCAACCCGGCCACGGCCTACGGCGTGGCGCTGCAGCCGGCGCTGTCGGCCCCCGGCACGGTGGTGTTTCTCGACAGCAAGGAGAACACCGCCACCGCCCACGTGGCCCAGCTCGACCTGACCCTGGCCGATCAGGGCCCGGCCGGCCCGCGGGGCGCTACCGGGCTGCAGGGGCCGAAGGGCGACACCGGCGCCCAGGGGCCGAAGGGCGATGCCGGCCCGTCGGGCGGCCCCGGGCCCAAGGGCGACACCGGCCCGGCCGGCGCCATCGGCCCCAAGGGCGATACCGGTGCCCGGGGCGCCACCGGGGCCACGGGCGCCCAGGGACCGGCCGGCCCGGTGCAGATCACCTACCTGAACAAGGCCATCAGCATCAGCGCAGGCAAACTGACCGACACCAACCTGCAGTGCCCGGCCAACAGCCATCTGGTGGGCGGCGGCTGCGGCCACCGCGACTTCAACACCGCCGCGTTCGACGTGCTGCTGCGCTACAGCGGCCCGCATGACAGCGCACCGCGCAGCACATGGCGCTGCATGGTCGAGAACACCCATGGCAGCGCCACCCGCGCGGTGCGGGTCTACGCCATCTGCAGCAGCGCCAGCCAGGTCACCGGGCCCTGACTGACGCCGGCGCCCCCAGGCAGCCGGGGCCGCGCGCAGCCCGCCGCGCGCTCAGCGCCCGGCCTGGCGCGCCGCCTCGCGGATGGCCGTGAGCGTGGCGCGCGAGGTGCTCACGTCGGCATCGAGCTTCAGATGGATCAGCGTGGGCGCACCGGGCTGCAGGGCCTCGGCGAACGCCGCCTCGAAATCGGCCGTGCGCTCCACCCGCGCGGCGCGCCAGCCGAAGGCCCGGGCCATGGCGGCGAAATCGGGGTTGTACAGGTCGCTGCCGCTCACCCGTCCCGGGTACTCGCGCTCCTGGTGCATGCGGATCGTGCCGTAGGTGCCGTTGTCGACGACGATGCTGACCAGCTGGCCGGCACGGTCCTTGGGCAGGTAGCCGGTGGCGGTGGCCAGCTCCTGGCCGTTCATCAGGAAGTCGCCATCGCCGGCCACGTTGACCACGGTGCGCCCGGGGTGCAGCAGCGCCGCCCCCACCGCCGCCGGAAAGCCGTAACCCATCGCGCCATTGGTGCAGGCCAGCTGGGTGCGGCCATGGTGCTGCAGGCCCAGGTAGCGCACATAGCGGTGCAGCCAGCCGCTGAAGTTGCCGGCGCCGTTGGTGTAGACCGTGTCCTGCGGCGCCAGGCGCTGCACGGTCTTCATCACCACGGCCAGGTCCATCGGTGACACCGGCGGTGCCTCGTGGTTGGCCTGGTAATCGGCCTGCGCGGCGGCAGTCCAGGCACGCCAGGGCAACTCGGGCGGCGCCGTCAGCGATTCCAGCGCCCGGGCCGCGTTGCCCACCGAGGCCTGCAACAGCAGGTCGGCCGCGTAGACCCGGCCCAGCTCTTCCGGCCCGGCGTGCACGTGGATCAGCTTCTGCGTGGGCCGCGGCGGCTGGATCAGCGTGTAGCCGCCGGTGGTCATCTCGCCCAGGCGGATGCCCAGGGCCAGGATCAGGTCGGCGTCGCGCACACGCGCGGCCAGC
>CAYPDO010000009.1:9225-29005 GCA_964409495.1 uncultured Bordetella sp. | reverse complement strand
GCTTTGCGCCAGCGCCACCTGCAGCAGGCTGTCGCGCCGCGGCGTGTCCAGCGTGCGGTCGGCGGCCAGTGCTTCCAGGTGGCCGTGCAGCGCGGTCAGCGGCGAACGCAGGTCGTGCGCCAGGCTGGCCATCATCTCGCGGTGGTCGGCAGCCAGACGCTGCTCGCGCCCGGCCTGGGCCTCGACGCGCGCGGTCATGGCAGTGAAGGCCAGGTCGATGGCCTGCAACTCGTCGGCCACGGGCGGCCTGGGGGCGGCGGGTGCGGCGCTGCCCGGCTCCGGCGCGCCGGCCTCACGCCGGTTGTAGTCGTGCAGGCGCGCCGCCAGCCGGCGCAGCGGCAGCGTGAGGCGCTGAAACACGAACAGGCCCAGGCCCAGCGTGGCCAGCAGGCCGATGGCGGCGGCCAGCGCGGCGCTGCGCCAGGCGCGCTGGCTGTCGAGCTGGGCCGCCACCTGGGTGCGCGCCTGGCCATCCAGCACCACGTACAGGTAGCCCGGCGGACGCGGATCTCCCGCGCGCAGCGGGAACATCGCGGCGCTGAAGATGCGCGGCACGCCCGAGCCCATCGGATCGGTGCCGCGCAGCGGCAGTGCGGCGCCGCCCAGGAAGGCGCGCACCGGCTGCAGATCCACCTGAGGCTGGCGCACCATGCCAGGCTCGCCGATGTAGTGCTGCACGCGGCCATCGGCATCCAGCAGGTAGACCTGCACGCCGGGGTTCACCGTCATCAGCATGGTCAGCAGCGCGCTGCGCGCCGAGCGCTCGGCGGCGTCGCGGTCGGGCGCGGTGATCTCGGGCCAATGGCCCACGATGTGTGCGGCCAGGCCGTGCGACAGGCGCTGCAACGCCTCCTGTTCCTGCTCGGCCGCCACGTCACGGCCGAGAAAGGCCACGAAGCCGCCATAGGCCAGCAGCAGCAGTGCCAGCGCCAGCGACAGCCGGGTGGCGAACGAGCGGCCGGGCCGCCTCATGGCGCGCCCGGCAAGGCGCCGGCATCGGGGTCGAAGCGGTAGCCCACGCCCCACACCGTGACCACCCGCCGCGGCTCGCGCGGGTTGTCCTCGATGCGTGCGCGCAGGCGGTTGATGTGCGAGTTGACGGTGTGCTCGTAGCCGTCGAAGCCCTCGCCCCACACGCGCTGCAGCAGCTCGGCGCGGCTGAAGGGGCGGCCCGGATGGCGCAGCAGGAAGTGCAGCAGGTCGAATTCACGCAGCGTGAGCGGCAGCACCTGGCCGTCGCGCAGGAGCTCGCGCCGCAGGGTGTCCAGCACGAAGGGGC
Source organism: uncultured Bordetella sp. (assembly GCA_964409495.1). Lineage (GTDB taxonomy): Bacteria > Pseudomonadota > Gammaproteobacteria > Burkholderiales > Burkholderiaceae_C > Pseudaquabacterium. Next base: position 27,726 of record CAYPDO010000009.1, on the reverse strand, counting down.
CGAAGCGGTAGCTCGGCTGGCCGGCGCTGCTGCTGCGGCGCATCTGCTCCAGCCGGCGCAGCAGCGCGCGGATGCGCGCCACCAGCTCCAGCATCGAGAAGGGTTTGGCCATGTAGTCGTCGGCGCCCAGCTCGAGCCCCAGCACGCGGTGGGTCTCGGCCGCGCGCGCGCTGAGCATGATCACCGGCACATCGGCATGGCGGGCGCGCAGGTGGCGGCACACATCCCAGCCATCGGCACCGGGCAGCATCAGGTCCAGCAGCACCAGATCCCAGCGCTGGCGGTCGATGGCGGCCATGGCGCGCCGGCCGTCGGCCTCGCGGTGCAGGCGGTAGCCCGCCGCCTCGAGGTGCAGGCGCAGCGCATCGGCGATGGCGTCATCGTCCTCGACCAGCAGCAGGTGTTCGTTCATGGCGGACCGGGCCGCGCCCACGCGGCCCCGGTGGCGCGATTGGAACAGACTGCCGGGTCAGGCCCGCAGCGTGGGGCGGCGCGCCAGTGCGCCGATGGCCAGCAGACCGGCAGCCATCAGCGCATAGCTGCCGGGCTCGGGCACGGCCGAGACGCCGAAGCTGATGCGGTAGACCTCGCTGTCGGCGCCCAGCGTGCTTTGAAAGCTGTAGCCGGCGCCGGTGGTCAGGCCGTTGAAGGCCGCCAGCTCGGCGAAGTTGAAGGCCACCACCGAGTGCTGCGGGCGGCGCAGGTCGTTGTTGCCGACGAAGGCGGCGGCGGCCGGGTCGAAGACCTCGGAGCCGGCGTCCCAGATCTCGCTGGCGCGCACGCCGATGCTGGCAACGGCCAGCTGGCCGCTGGCATCGAACAGGCGGTGGGCGGTGGCCGAGTCATTGCCGATGAACAGGTCGTTGCTGGGCACGGCCATCGCGGCGAAGCTGAAGAACGGGTTCAGGTCGGTGTCGATGCGCAGCTGCAGGCTGCTGCTGGCGCCGGGCAGCAGCAGGCCGCCCACGGTGCCGCGGCTGGCGCCGGGATCGGCCGCGGCAAAGGCCGACTGCCAGGCGCCACCGGCCCCGCCCTCGGCCACCGAGATGATCTCGGCGGTGGCCTCGTCGCCCAGGTTGAAGGCGTCGAAGCTGCCGCCATGGAAGCCGATGTGCAGCGGCGCAAAGCTGATGCCCTGGGCCGGCGCCATGTTCTGCACGGTGACGGTCACGTCGACGATGGCGGCCTGCGCCGAGGCGCACAGCACCAGCAGGCTGGGGGCGAGGGCGCGTTGAAACACGGTACGGACAAGGGGATGGGTCACGGCAAGGCTCCTGGCAGGGCGTTGGGAATGGCGTTGGTGAAGACGTTGCGGGCCTGGTCGATGAACCCGCCTGGCCATGCTAGGAAGCCCGGCTCACGCAGGCCTCAAGCAAGGATCACGGCGGCGTGAACCTGCGCCGCGTCGGGCCCGGCGTGCGCCTGCCGGCGCACCCAGGGCAAACCCGCCCCCCGGGAAGATCCGGGCGCTGGCAGCCAGCTCGCACAAGCACAGGGCCACCGGGTTTTCCTATGCTGCGCGCTGGCGGTGGATGTCGCCTGCGCAGCAACGCGGCACGGCGTCCACCCGGATCATTCGCCACCGGCCCGCGATGCACGGGCCAGAGGAGACCCGCCCCATGCAGACGACCCCCTGCACTGCCGCGGCCACCGCGCCGCGCCGCTGCACCAGCGCCGACCGCGTCATGTGGATCACGCCGGACCGGGTGTTCTACGTGGGCCTGCTGGGTGTGCCCTCGGTGCGCACTATGGGCGGCATCGTGGTCTACGTGGCGCTCGACGGCGACATCCACATCCGCACCGAGCATGGCGACGGCGGGCTCGACGGCGCATGGCAGCGCACCGACATGGCCGTGGTGCAGCCCTATGTGCGCCACCAGGTGGCCTGCGACACGCGCCACATCGCGGTGCTGAAGATCGAGCCCGAGAGCGTCGACCTGGCACAGCTGCCGGCGCTGCTGCGCGCGCCCAGTGGCGCGGTGGCCGATGCCGGTTTCGTGGCCCATGTGCGCGCCTGCCATGCGCGGCTGGCGGCCGCCGGGCGCGCGCTCGACCTGCAGCTGGAAGACTTCGACCACCTGCTGTTCGGCCGCGCGCTGGCGCCGCGGCAGATCGATCCGCGCATCGCTGTCGTGCTGGAGCGCATCAAGCGCGATCCCGCCGCCCAGGCCATGGCCGAGGACTTTGCGCTGCAGTCGCGGCTGTCGTTCTCGCGCTTCCTGCACCTGTTCAAGCAGGAGGTGGGCGCGCCCTTTCGCAGTTTCCGCACCTGGAAGCGCGCGCGCAGCCTGCTGCACTATGTGAACCGCGAGACCAACCTGGCCCATGTGGCGCTGGATGCCGGCTACCCGGACAGCACGCACTTCAGCCACTCGATCCGCCAGGTGTACGGCCTGAAGCCGCGCGACATCTTTGCCGGCAGCCGCAAGCTGCGCGTCATCGATCCGCTGCCGCCGCGCGACGGCATGCGGCCCGACTTCTGAGCCCGGACGCCGCTACGGCAGGCGCGGCCGGCAGCGGGTGGGTGGCGGCTCGCTCACCTCGTTGCAGCGCTCGAAGGCCTCGGCCTTGAGGCCGCCGTGCGCCGTGCGGTAGGGGCCGAAGCAGTCCAGGCTTTCCTGGTACAGGCGCTGCCAGGTGGTGCAGTCGGTGCGCTCGTCGGGCAGTTGCGCCGGGCGCTTGGCCGGCGGGCGTGACGCCGCCGGGGCCGGCGGCCGTGCGGCACTGGCGCCCGAGGCCGGCGCCGCCGCGCCCAGTGCGGCGGCACGTGCCTTGTCGCGCTGCGCGCGCACCATCGCCTCATGTTGCTGCTCGGCCGTGGGCGCGTTGGCCGGCGTGTCGATGGCACGGGCCTGGGCGCGGTAGCGCTCGGGCACCTGCTCGCCATAGTGCACACGGCCGTTGTCGTCGACCCAGCGGTAGACGGTGCCGGCCCAGGCCGGCGCCAGCAGCAGCAGGCTGGCGAACACGGTGGTGGCCAGGGCCCGCGCGCCGGCCGCGGCCAGCGGCACCTGGGGGTGTGGGCCGATGGCCTGGCCGCCGGGCAGCGCGATGCAACGGGTCATGGCGAGAGTGTGCGGCATCAGGCCGCCATCAGATGGCCCAGCGGACCGGGCAGATGGCGTTGCCAGTCGGCTTCGTTGTGGCCGCTGGCCTCATGCACCAGGCTGCGAAAGCGCGGCGGCGCAAAGCCGCGCTCGGCCATCAGCGCGTCCACCCGCGTCTGCGCCTCGTCGTACAGCGCGTCCAGCTCGCGCGTGCCGCGGTCCATCCACAGCCGCACGCTGGCCGGCGGCGGCAGCCGCTCGCGCAGGTAACGCAGCGCGGCGTCGGGCACCGCGCGGTTGCGCTCGAAGCTGCCGATCCAGTGCGTGCTGATGCAGGCGGCGCCGCCAAACACCTGGGGGTACTCGCACAGGCCATACAGGCTGATCAGCCCGCCCATGCTGGAGCCCATCAGGCAGGTGTGCTCGCGGCCGCCCAGCGTGGCGTAGCGAGCGTCGACGGCGGGCTTGAGCTCCTCGACCAGGAAGCGCAGATAGGCATCGCTGCGTGGCGGGCCGTGCAGCGCGCGTTCGGCCATGGCCTGGCGCCACTCCTTGTCCAGCAGGGCCAGCCAGGCCTGCGGAAAGTACTCGGCAAAGCGCCAGCGCCCGTTGTTCCACGGCCCGACCACGATGAACGGGCGCAGCACACCCTGGGCCAGCAGCGGCGCGGCCACCTGGTCCACGGCCCAGGCCTGGCGGTTCCAGGTGCTGCGGGCATCGAACAGCATCTGGCCGTCGTGCATGTACAGCACGGCATGGGGCCGCGTGCCGTCGTAGCCGGGCGGCAGCCACACTTCCACCGGCCGGGCATCGACATGGCGCGATGCAAATGCCGGCCAGCGCTCGATGCGCCCGAAGCGCACCTGCTGCGCCGGCGCCTCCGCCGCACCGGCGATGGCCGGCAGCCCGCAGGCCATCGTGGCCAGTGACAGGGCTTGCAGAACGGTGCGGCGCGGCCGGTGCATGGGCGGGTGCTGGGGGATCACAGGGGCGGTCAGCTAGCGGCGCTGGCGGCACGCACCGGGCAGCCAGGTGACGGTGCCGCCGGCTGCCGCATCGGGCCATCAGGTGGATGGGTAGCGCCGCTGCACCTCGGCCACCGAGGCCGCCACCAACTGCCGCAGCACACCGGCATCCACATCGGCCAGGCGGCGGATGTGCAGGCAGGCCTTGGCCATCTTGTGGCGGCCCAGGCGGGTCAGCAGCTCGGCCTGGCCCTGGCCCTCGGCCACCAGGTAGACGCTGATGTCGGCCTTGCGGCTGGAAAAGCCGGTGAGGCAGGCATCGCCTTCACGGCCGCTGTCGTAGCGGTAGTGGTAGCGGCCGAAGCCGACGATGGCGCTGCCCCACATCACCGGCGGCTCGCCGGTCACCGCCTGCATCAGGGCCTGCAGGGCCTGGCAATCGGCGCGGCGGGCCTCGTCTGGGATGGCGTCGAGGTAGGCCTGCACGCTGGCCGGGGTGGGCTGGGTCTTGTTGCCGCTCATGGACTGGGCCTTTCAACCATGGACCGGCCGCTGAATCAGGCCTGCCGGCGCGCCGGCTCGCGCAGGTGCAGGAACTTGGTGAACAGGTCGCGCGGCGGCGCCACGCCGATGGCCTTCAGCATCTGGCCCACGTTGCCGCGGTGGTAGGCGCCGTGGGTGATCACATGGGCCAGCATTTCGTCGCGGCTCATCTGGCCGGCGTCGCCATCGGTGAAGCGGAACCTGATGCGCTCGGCCAGTTGCTGCGGCGTGACGCCGGCCACATAGCGTTCGAACCAGGCATCGGTCTCGGCCACGTCGAACTGCAGCGTGCCCAGGTCGGGCGTGGCCTCGGTGTTGGTGGCCGCGTAGGTGTGCGGCTGGCCGGACAGGTGGGCCTGAAAGATGCGGTCTACCACATGGATGTGGTTGAGCGTGCGCACGGCCGTGTGCAGCGCGGCGGCCTGCTGATCCACAGGCACGGTGGCCAGCACATTGAACAGTTCATGGTTGGCCCAGGACTTCTGCGCGAACAGCGAGGCGAGGGTGTTCATGGCGTGCCGTCCTTGTCGCGCAGCGCGGACAAGCCCTTGGGATCCTGGCGGAACCACAGCCACTGCGTGTCGGTGCCGCCGGCGTTCAGCACGGCCTGGTTGAGCATGAACTTCAGCCCGGCCACCATCAGCAGGCCGCCCACAACAAGCAGCGTGCCGCCGACACCCACCGCAAACGCCAGCCAGGCCGGCGTTTGCGGCGACAGGTCGCGCGCGGCCACCGCGAAGATGCTGCCGATGGCCACGGTGGCCAGCGCCTGGCGTCCCCAGGAGACGGGCCGGCGGGGGGACTTGTCGGGTGACGGGCTCAAGACGGTTCTCCTGCGTGTGGCGGCCGCACGGGCCGGGCGCGGTGGCGCAGCTTGCGTGCTGCTGGGCACCGATGCTACCGGGGAGCGGGCCTATTGTGGTGGGGCGGGCGGCGCGTCGCCACCGCAGCCGGCTGCGCTGGGCGGCAGCGGCATCATCTGCCCCTGCTGCGAATTCAGGAACCAGCGGCGGCCGGTCGCCTGGTCGACGGCAGTGCCCCGCCCCGTGCACAGCATGAGGCCGACGTTCATCTGCGCATTGCGCAGGCCCTGTTGCCCGGCCTGCAGATAAAGCGCGAACGCCTGGTCCACGGAGCGTTCAAGGCCTTGGGTGCCAGCCAGGTGCTGCGCCGCCAGCGTTTCCTGGGCTGTTGCATGGCCGCGCAGCGCGGCTTCTTTCAGCAGTTCGATCGATGCGGCGTTGTCGCGCCCCCTGAGGTAGGTGGCCAGCAGGTACTGCGCCACCGGCACGCCGGCGGCCGCAGGCTGCCGGAGCAGGCGGATGGGCTCGGTGGTGTTGCCGTTCCACCAGAGCAGCCGCGCCAGCTGCACCGTGGCGTCCGCCTGGCCTTGGTTGGCCAGTTCACGCACTTTCTCGATGGGCAAGGTTTCCACGCGGCCCAGAAAGGCCTCGCTCGGCACGCGTGGAAAGCCGCCGGGCGCCTGCACCATGGCCACCAGGGGCGGTGGGCCATCGATCGCGGCCTTGGCTGGGGCGTCGGCCGCCAACGCCGGCATGGCCAGACCCGGCAACGCGAGCAGGATCGAACGGCAGCGGGTGAACATGGACGGCTTCATGTCGGCGCAATGGAGGTGGCGGTGCCCGGTGGCGAAGCTTGCGGCATGGGGTTCTCTGACCAGGTCTTCAGTGCACCCTGCACGGGCTGCAACGACTGCCTCAGTTCGGTGAGCCAGCAATCGACACGCGGCGGCACCTCGGTACACACCATGCGCTGGATGATGGCCGGCAGCAGGCGGCGTGGTTCATTGAATCGGCGCGTGTCGTCCATCAGGCGAATGAGGGAGGATCGTGTTGCACCTTCCACCAATGATGTCCAGCGCGGCCTCGACCGGGCAGTGGGTGGGGGCCAGGTGGCGCTGGCCCATGGATGGGGCGGGCCCGGCATCAGGCGCCTGCCACGGGCGTCAAGCCGCCAGCAGCGCAGCAAGCTTGAGCGTGGTGCCCCAGTTGCGCGTGGTCAGGTGCCGACCGGCCTTGCCCAGCAGGGCCTCGGCCGCCCGGCTTTGCAGCAGGCCGCCGGCGCAGTGCAGATAGGCCGCCTGTTCGGTCACGGCCAGGCGCTCCTGTGCCTGCAGCAGGGGCTGCAGTGATGTCAGCGCCTGAAGCCGGGTGTTGTCCATCGTGAACGCCACGAGGAAGCGTGCGTTCTCGGCCGCAGGCGGCACGATCGGATTGCGGGCCACGATGGCGGCAAACTCGGCCGCCGATTTCACGATCACCGGCGTGAGCACGCCAAACCGGGCTTGTAGCGCGCCGGCAATGTCGATGGCCAGCTGCGACGGGCTGCCCGCGGCAGCCGAGAACACCGCATTGCCGCTGTTCAGAAGGGTGTGAACGCCGGTGTGGCCAAGGTCCTGCCGCATGGCGCGCAACCCGGCCATCGGCAGCCTGTTGCCCTTGCCGACGTTCACGCCACGCAGAAGAACCACATGGCGGGTCATGCGGGCACGCGCATCGGGCTTGGGCAGATCTTCCTGGGTGCATGGCGGCGCCAGTCTGGCCGGCGCAGCCTACCCTGGAATCTCGGGTTCGACCAGGTTGCCGAGCTGCACCAGCGACTCCTGCCAGCCCAGGTAGCACATCTCCAGCGGGATGAGCTCTGGGATGCCCTCTTGCAGCACCGTCAGCTCGGTACCGCAGGACACCGGCTCGAAGCTCACGGTGACCTGCATCACACCGGGGAGGTTCGGGTCATCGAAGCTGTCGGTGTAGCGGATCATCTGCCCGGGCGCCATGGCCAGATAGGTACCGCCAAAGCTGTGCGCGTTGCCGGTGGAGAAGTTGCGAAACGACATCTTGAACGTGCCGCCGACCGTGGCGTCGAGGTGGTGCACCGTGCCGGTGAAGCCATGCGGTGCCATCCATTTGGCCAGCGCATCGGCCTCGGTGAAGGCTCGGTAGAGTTTCTCGGGTGTGGCGCGCATGACGCGGTGTAGACGAATGCTGCGGACAGACATGCTCAAAGGCTCCTGGTGGGCAGGACGACATGGCGCGGCGCGCGGTCGAATCCTGGTGATACGACGGATCGGCCGGCCGTGTTTCGACAGGCGCGGGCGCGGCGCCTGCGTCGGGCCGCGCGCTGTGCGCCGCAGCTGTCAAAAGCCGATGGTGGCAGACATGATGGCATCCCGTGGAAGCAGGCCCTTGGCCGGCGGGCGCGCATACACGCCGAAGCAGATGGGCTGGCCCGGGCGGCGCTGCGCGCTGAGCTGGCCCACGGCATGCAGGATGCTGTCGTCGACGGCGCCGCTGTCAGGGTCGACATTGGGCGCGACGCATCGGACACACGGGCCGGTCACGTCAAGACGGCCTGCACCGGTCGGCGAAGACCATTCCAGCCGCGTGAACTGATCTTCAATGAAGGGCACCAGGGGTTCGTCGAGCCCGCCGACCAGCACGTTGGGACGGAAACGCTGGATCTGGCCGGTGGCAGCCAGGCCGGATGGCAGTGCGGCCAGAAACTCAGCATGCGACGCTTGCGCCACCATGTGGATCGGGTTCAAGCCAGTGCGCTGAAGCGCTGCCTGACCCATGCGCACCAGGCGAAGACCCGGCCCGGCCGTCTTCTGCAGAAAGCGCGCGGCGTGATCGCCGGCATCGCATCCATGGTGAAGCTCGTGGCAACGCGCGGCGTCGTTCCACACCCGGAAGCCGATCGCATCGGCATACTGCTGCAGCGGCACATCGACCCGGTCGCCAAGATCATTGGCCAAGCTCAGCGCCTGCGCTTGAAGGCGCGGGCGCACCACCGCCAGGCGTGGATGCGAACCCAGCCAGACGGCGTTTGACTGCTCGTCCACCACGATCCATTCGCGGTCGCCGAGCACCAGCCCGTCGTCCGAGAACGCCAGCCGGTCAACGGCTTCGGCCCCGCAAGACTTGACGGGGTAGCGGTACAGCGCCCGGACCACGAGCTTGACGCACGCGTTCATCACGACCTTTGAGTTGACCAGTGCCCGCTGGCAAGCAGGCGCATGGGGTTGGCTTGAATGGCGCTGGACCTGACCTGGCATCGAACCCGATGGGCCGGGCCGCACGGCGCGCTGGCGGGATGCTCTACACCATCAGCTTCTCGAACCGGAACATCTCATCGTGCTCACCATCGTCATGGCCCTGGCCGGGATCGTGGTGCGGGTCTGGGTGGTGCTCGTTGTAGAACTCGACAATCTTGAAGCCACACCGGTTGACGTAGAAGTGGATGTTTCTCTTCTCGAAATACGGCGTCACGGTCTCCCACACCCTGGTTGACGGAAACGCGTCTTCGATGGCCTGCCAGGCCCGACGCCCGAGGCCCCGGCTCTGGTGCCGGGTGTCGATGAAGAAGAACGACAGCGCGTTTCGGCCGCTTGCCGGGTTGATCACCACCACCGCGCCGCCCACGCGCTGCTCGCCGGACATGATCCAGTAGGTGGCGGCTCCCGCCGTCTTGAATGAACGGTCGATGTCGTCGTCAGAGGGTATCGGTTCGTCCAGCGGCTGCCCGAGATCGGCTTCGGCGGCCACGCGGAAGGCGTCTTGCAGCGCGGTCTTGAACGCGTGAAGCGAGCTGGCCTGCGCCTTCACGATGTGGATGCTCTCAGTGCTCACGGGGTCGCTCACGCGCTCAATCTTTCATGCGTGTTGGATGACGGTTTCGGCCAGGCATGCCGCATCGGCAGAACGATGGATGCCTGCTCAGCCGGCCTTCTGCAGCGCCCCGCCCGGCACGGTTTCATAGGCATCGTTCACGCGCGCAAAGCTGGCCTCCCGCTCAGCGGCGATGAAGGCGCGCAGGCCATCGATCTGGAACGGGCGCAGTTCGGGCAGGTGGTGCAGGGCAATCTCCGCGGCCAGGGCCCAGTCCACGTGCGATGGTTCGGGGTTCAGCCACAGCGGGGCTGCGCTGGCGTCGGCCGGGCGCGCGGCCAGCATGGCGTCGGCGGCCACCGCTGCGCTGTGGCCGGCCAGGGCCTGGGCGCTCATCGGGGCCAGCAGCACCAGGCGCGGCCAGCGGCTGGGGCATGGCGGCGGGACGGGCTCGGCGGCGGTGCCGGCCGGCGCTTGTGCGGTGGCGGGCGGCGCCCACAGCACCAGCAGGCATTGGGCGTCGTGGCTTTCCACCACCGGCGCGCTCAGCGGGCCAAAGGCGCCGGCGCCGGCGGTGGGCGGGCGCACGAACTCGGTGCTGGCCTGCAGCACCAGGCGCTGCGCGCCGATCCACGCGCCAGGCTGCCAGTGCGGCAGCAGCCGCGGGTCGGCCGGGCGGCGCAGTTGCAGTGCGGTGGGGTCGGGCTGCCAGTCATCGGCGGCCGTGGCGTGGCCACCCACCACAGCGCCGGCCGCCGTGGCGGCATGCTGCGCTGCCGCGGCGCTGGCCTGGCGGCCGATGTCGTGCCACTGCGGGTCATCGGAGGCGGCCGGGCTGGGCGGCACACGCGGCAGTTCCACCACCGGCACGTCGGTCACGTCGTCGGCCTGCCAGCGTTCGCCGTTGCGCAGCGTGCCGCCCTTGCCAGGCTTGCCCGGTGGCGCACCGGCCGGCCGGCTGGCGCTGCCGTCGGCTTGATGGGGCTGGCCGGGCTGCAGCCGTGCGCTCAGACCCGACAAATCGGTGGGGTCGCCATCGTCCGGTCTGCCGCGGCTGCCGGGTGATGCGTGCAAGCGGCGCAGAAAGTCATCCAGCGCATGCGTGGGGTCGTCGTCGGCGGCCCGGGGGTCGGGGCGGCGGGGGCTGTCCGGCGCGTGGGCCGGCTCATCGGGGCGCGTGCTCATGGGCCCATTCTGCGCTGGGTGACGGTGCGGATGGGCCGGTGTCACGCCCCTGTCACGGGGGATTCAAGCGGCCGGGCCATGATGCCGGCGCCAGGGCGGGGTCAACCGGCGATGGCGGGGCCCTGGCCGCGGCGGGCCTGGCGGCGGTCTTGCCAGCGGCTGCGCGCCAGGGCCAGGCATTCCAGCAGACCGAAGGCCAGCGCCGCCAGGATCACCGGCCAGTGCGCCAGGGTGGCGGCTGCCGACGACAGGGGCGATGGGGAGCGAGACGGATGCGGCATGCGGTGGATCTCCAGGCGGGCCGGCTCGGGCGCGGGCCGCAGCGGCGCAGTCTGCGCGGCCTGCATGACGTTTGCGTGTCAGGCAGCCGGCGAGGCCTGGGCCGGTTGGCAGGGGCTGTGCGCCGTGCTTGCTGAGGCACCGCCGCCGTCAAGCGCGGGCGGTGCCGTGCCGGCGGGCGACCTGCCGGTGCTCGACGAGGTGCGCCACTTGGCCAGCATCAGCGGCGGCCTGGCGCAGCTGCGCACGGTGTGCGAGGTGCACACCGCCGGGTGGCGCTTTGCGGTGCCGGTGGTCACGCTGGGCAACCCCGATCCGGCCGCGCCGGCGGTGGGCTATTTCGGCGGCGTGCACGGGCTGGAGCGCATCGGTGCCGAGGTGGTGGTGGCCGGCCTGCGCCAGCTGGTGCAGCGCCTGCGCTGGGACGATGCGCTGCACGCCGTGCTGGCCGGCGTGCGCGTGGTGTTCATGCCGGTGGTCAACCCCGGCGGGCTGTGGCGTGGCACGCGGGCCAATCCGCAGGGCGTGGACCTGATGCGCAACGCGCCGGTGGATTGCGCCGGCGGTGCGCCGCCGCTGATCGGCGGCCAGCGTTTCGGCCCGGCCCTGCCCTGGTACCGTGGCGCGGCCGGCGCGCCGATGGAGCCCGAAGCGCAGGCGCTGTGCCAGGTGGTGCAGGCCGAACTGCTGAGCCACCGCGTGGCGCTGGCGGTGGATTGCCATTCGGGCTTCGGCCTGCGCGACCGGCTGTGGTTTCCGTTCGCCCACACGGCGCAGCCGGTGCCGCAGCTGCCCGAGTGGCTGGCGCTGGCGCGCCTGCTCGACGACAGCCTGCTGCACCACCGCTATGTGTTCGAGCCGCAGAGCCGGCAATACCTGGCGCATGGCGATCTGTGGGATCACCTGGTGCTGCAGGCGCCGGCCGAGCGGCTGTTTCTGCCGCTCACGCTGGAGATGGGCTCGTGGCTGTGGGTGCGCAAGAACCCGCGCCAGGTGTTCTCGCGCCGCGGCATCTTCAACCCGCTGATCGCCCACCGCCAGCAGCGTGTGCTGCGCCGCCACCTGGGGCTGCTGGACTTTGTGCTGCGTGCGGCCTACAGCCACCGCCGCTGGCTGCCGGCAGTGCATGAGCGCGCGGCACTGCACCAGGCGGCGCTGGACCGCTGGTACCGCGCTGCGCCACTGCCATGAACGCCGTCACGCCCGCCACCTGGGTGCTGCTGCGCGGCCTCACGCGCGAGGCCGGGCACTGGGGCGGTTTTGGCGCGCAGCTGGCGCAGGCGCTGGGCCAGGCCGTGCAAACGCCCACCGGGGCCGGCAGCGCTGCGCTGCCGCGCATCGTGACGCTGGATCTGCCCGGCGCCGGCGCCTTGCACCGGCAGGCCTGCCCCGGACAGGTGAAGGCGATGCTGCCCGCCTGCCAGGTGCAGCTGCGGGCGCTGGGCGTGAACGGGCCGGTGCATCTGCTGGGCCTGTCGCTGGGCGGCATGGTGGCCACGGCCTGGGCCGCGGCGATGCCGCAGCAGGTGGCGGCGCTGGTGCTGGTGAACACCAGCCTGCGTCCGCACAGCACGCTGCAGCAGCGCCTGCAACTGCGCCACCTGCCACAGCTGCTGCGCCTGCTGGCGCCGCCGGATGCGCTGGCGGCTGAGCGCACCATCCTGGCCCTCACCAGCGCCTGGCCGCAGCGCCATGCCGCGGTGCTGGCGCATTGGGTGGCCATCCGCCAGGCGCGGCCGGTGCGCGCCGCCAATGCCCTGCGCCAGCTGTGGGCGGCGGCGCGTTTTGCCCACCGCGGCGTGCCGCCGCCGGTGCCCACGCTGGTGCTGGGCAGTGCGGGCGATGCGCTGGTCAGTCCGCGCTGCTCGCAGGCGCTGGCCGCCGCCTGGGGCTGCGCGTTTGCCCAGCACCCCGCAGCCGGGCACGACCTGCCGCTGGACGACGGGCCGTGGGTGGCGGCGCAGGTGGCGCTGTGGTGGGCCGGGCTGGCCCCGCGGCCAGCGCCGGCCGCCAACCACTGCCCGCAAGACGGCCGTGCCGCCGGGGCCTAGGCTGCGGGCACCACCCGCATCGCCCGGAGGCCCAGGCATGAGTTCCTCACCCGTCACGCTGCGCCACCACGGGGCGGTGGCCGTGCTGCACATCGACAACCCGCCGGTCAATGCCTTGTCGCCGGCCACGGTGCAGGGCCTGATCGACGGTCTGGCGGCTTTCGAGGCCGATGCCTCGGCCCGGGCCCTGGTGCTGCACTGCGAGGGCCGCAGCTTCGTGGCCGGCGGCGACATCGCATCCTTTGACATTCCTGACTTCAGCGCTGCGCCGTTCAACCACTTTCTGGCGCGGCTGGAGGGCCAGGCGCGGCCGGTGGTGGCGGCGCTGCACGGCACGGCCCTGGGCGGCGGCTTGGAGCTGGCCATGGCCTGCCACTGGCGCGTGGCCACGCCCAGCACGCGCGTGGGCCTGCCCGAGGTGAAGCTGGGGCTGATTCCCGGCTCGCTGGGCACGCAGCGCCTGCCGCGCCTGGCCGGCCCGGTGCTGGCGCTGGACATGATGTGCAGCGGCCGCATGGTGGACGCCGCCACCGCGCTGGCCGCCGGCATCGTGGACGAGATCTCCGACCAGCCGCCGCTGCAGGCCGCACTGGCGCGCGCCGACGCGCTGGTGGCCGAAGCGGGCCCGCCACGCCGCGCCAGCGCGATGCGCATCGACGCCGCCAGCATTCCCGCCGGCTTTCTGGCGCAGGCGCTGGCCGATGCCGCCGCCCGGCCGCAGTACCCGGCGCTGGGCGCCATCGCGCGCAGCGTGGCGGCGGCCTGCACCCTGCCCTTTGCCGAGGGCGAGCGGGTGGAGAGCGAGAACTTCATGGCCGTGCTGCGCTCGCCGCAGTCGGTGGCCATGCGCCACCTGTTCTTCGCCGAGCGCACGGCGGCCAAGGTGCCCGGCCTGCCGCGTGACCTGGCGCTGCGCGAGCTGCGGCAGGTGGGCATCGTGGGCGCCGGCACCATGGGCGCGGGCATGGCGATGTGCTTTGCCAATGCGGGCATGCCGGTCACGCTGGTCGAGGCGGGTGAGGCCGCGCTGCAGCGTGGGCTGGGCATCATCCGCAGCCACTACGACGCCACGGTGGCCAAGGGCAGGTTGACACCCGAGGCCATGGCCGAGCGCCTGGGCCGCATCACGCCTTCGCTGGCCTTTGAGCGTCTGGCCGGCTGCGATCTGGTGATCGAGGCGGTGTACGAGGTCCTGGCGCTGAAGGAGCAGATCGCCGCCCGGCTGGGCGCCGTGTGCCGGCCGGGCGCCATCATCGCCACCAGCACCTCGACGCTGGATGTCGACCGGATCGCCGCCGCCAGCGGCCGCGCCGGCGATGTGCTGGGCATGCACTTCGCCAGCCCGGCACACGTGATGCGCCTGCTGGAGGTGGTGCGCGGCGCCAAGACCGATCCCGGCGTGCTGGCCACGGTGATGAAGCTGGCCGGGCGCATCGGCAAGGTGGCCGTGGTCAGCGGCGTGTGCCATGGTTTCATCGGCAAGCGCATGGCCGAGGCCTACATGCGCGAGGCCGAGTGCCTGCTGCTCGAAGGCGCCACGCCGGCCCAGGTGGATGGCGCGGTGGAGGCGGTAGACCGGCTCGGCCTGGCCATGGGCCCCTGTCGCATGCTGGACATGGCCGGCATCGACGTGGGCGCCAGCATCACGCAGCGCGCCGACATCACCGCCGACGAGATCCTGCAGCGGCTGATGTATGCCCTGGTCAACGAGGGCGCGCGCATCCTGGACGAAGGCATTGCCTGCCGCGCCAGCGACATCGACATCGTGTGGACTGCCGGCTACGGCTTCCCCGACCACCGCGGCGGGCCGATGTGCTGGGCCGATCTGCATGGCCTGGACCACGTGGTGGCCGGCCTGCGCCAGCTGGCGGCCACGCGCGGCCATGCCCATGGCGACTGGACCGTGAGCCCGCTGCTGGCGCGGCTGGCGGCCAGTGGCGGCCGCTTGCGCGAAGCCACCTCAGGCGCGCGCTGAGGCGGCCCGGCGCGCGGCGGCACGTGTAGCCAACGTGACGCATGCGGCCTGACATCCCGGCCTAGACTGGCCCGCCCCGGGAAGAGACCGGCCCCATGCCGGCGGCCCGCTGTTCTGCCCCAGGAGACACCGCTTGATGCACCGCCTCGTTCTCCCGCGCCTTGCCGCGGCCATGCTGCTGGGCACTGCCGCCCTGGTGGCACAGGGCGCCAGCAAGACCGAGATCAAGCTCGGCAACACCGTGCCCTACAGCGGCCCGGCCTCGTTCTACGGCCTGGTGGGCCAGGCCGCCGTGGCCTGCTTCGCCGAGGTGAACGACCGCGGCGGCATCAACGGCCGCAAGGTCACGGTGCTGAGCCTGGACGACGCGCTGCAGCCGCCCAGAACCGTGGAGCAGGTGCGCAAGCTGGTCGAGCAGGAAGAAGTGGACGCGGTGATCAACCAGGTGGGCACCGCCACCGCGTCGTCGGTGCGCAAGTACCTGAACGAGCGCAAGGTGCCGCAGCTGTTCGTGATGTCGGGCTCAAACAACTTCCAGCAGCCGAAGGACTTCCGCTACAGCACCTCGGCGCTGATGAGCTACGAGTTCGAGGCCAAGGTGTATGGCCAGCTGATCGCGCGCGACAAGCCCCGCGCCAAGGTGGCCATCCTGTACCAGAACGACGACTACGGCAAAGACTACCTGCGCGGCCTGAAGGCCGGCTGGGGCAAGCCGCTGGCGGCCGAGATCACCTACGAGCAGACCGATCCCACGCTCGATTCGCAGATCGTGGCGCTGAAGAGTTCCGGCGCCGACGTGGTGGTGCTGGCCGCCTATTCCAAGCAGGTGAGCCAGTCGCTGCGCAAGATCAACGACCTGGGCTGGAAGCCGCAGGTGTGGATCAGCCATGTCTCGGCCCAGGTGCACCCCACGCTGTCGAACGTGGGCCTGGACAATGCCGTGGGCGTGATGACCGCGTCGGTGATCAAGGACCCGTCGGACAGCAGCTGGCACAACGACCCCGACTACAAGGTCTACCTGGCCTGGATGCAGAAATACCTGCCCAAGGCCGACATCAACAACTCCAGCTTCGCGTCGGTGTACGCCACCTGTGCGGCCATGACCCAGGTGCTGAAGGCGGCGGGTGAAGACCTGGGCCGCGAGAACATCCTGCGGCAGATGACGCAGTTGAAGGACTTCAGCGCGCCGATGCTGCTGCCCGGCGTGACCATGGGCATGTCGGCCGACAACTACAACCTGTTCCGCAAGATCCAGATCCTGCGCTTCGACGGCAAACGCTGGGTGCCGCAGGGCAAGCCGGTCGGCGAGTGACATGGACACCGGCCGACGCGCCTTGGGCGCCACGCCAGACGGCCTGCCGGAGCGCGGCCGTGCGGCCGGCATGGCGACGACGAAACCTGGGGCGACGCCTGGGCGTGCCCCGATCCCCGCCCCAAGCCCACCATCCCCGAGGAGACCTGAGCATGCCTGACGCCTACATCATCGACACCTGCCGCACGCCACGTGGCATTGGCAAGATCGGCAAGGGTGCGCTGGCCGAGTTCCACCCCCAGCACCTGGCCGCCACGGTGCTGAAGGCCCTGGCCGAGCGCAACCAGCTGAACACGGCCGATGTCGACGACGTGATCTGGGGCACCAGCACCCAGCGCGGCAAGCAGGGCAACGACATGGCGCGCATGGCCCTGCTGGATGCGGGTTATGACCCGCGTGCCAGCGGTGTCACGCTGGACCGCTTCTGCGGCTCGGGCATCACCAGCGTGAACCTGGCCGCGGCCTCGATCCTGTCGGGCATGGAAGACCTGGTGATCGCCGGCGGCTGCGAGATGATGAGCTACACCGCCACGCTGGGCGACCCCAAGAGCCCGCCGGTGATGGATGCGGGCAACCTGCGCCTGCGCGCCAAGGTGCCGCAATCGCACCAGGGTGTGTGCGCCGATGCCATCGCCACGCTGGAAGGCATTGCGCGCGAGGCGCTCGACGACCTGGCCTATGTGAGCCAGCAGCGCGCGGCGCTGGCCATCGAGCAGGGCCGCTTTGCGCGCAGCCTGGTGCCGGTGCTGCGGGACGACGGCACGGTGGCGCTGGACCGCGAGGAGTTCCCGCGCCCGCAGACCACGCGCGAGGGCCTGGCGGCGCTGAAGCCCTCGTTCGAGATGCTGGCCAATGTGGTGGTCGACGAGGCCGGCAACACTTACGGCAGCCTGATCCGCCAGGTGTTCCCCGAGCTGAAGATCCAGCACATGCACCATGCGGGCAACAGCAGCGGCGTGGTAGACGGCGCCGGCGCCGTGCTGCTGGCCTCGCCGGCTTATGTGAGCAAGAGCGGGCTGAAGCCGCGCGCACGCATCGTGGCCATGGCCAACATGGGCGACAGCGCCACGCTGATGCTCAATGCGCCGGTGCCGGCCGCGCGCAAGGTGCTGGCCAAGGCCGGGCTCACGGTGGACGACATCGACCTGTGGGAGATCAACGAGGCCTTCGCGGTGGTGGCCGAGAAGTTCATCCGCGACCTGCGGCTTGACCGTGAGAAGGTCAATGTCAACGGAGGCGCGATGGCGCTGGGCCACCCGATCGGCGCCACCGGGTCGCTGCTGATCGGCACGCTGATGGATGAACTGGAGCGGCGTGACCTGAAGCGCGGCCTGGTCACGATGTGCGCGGCCGGTGGCATGGCGCCGGCGATCATCATCGAGCGGGTCTGACCGCAGGCGGCGGCAGGCCGCTGCCGCATGGGCCGGAGCAGGCCGGCCCGGCCGGCGCGCTCGGTCAGAATGAGCGCACTGCCATGCCGCACGCACCGTTTCGCCCACGCCGCCCGCATCCCTGGATCCCGGGCGTGTGGCGCTTGCTGTGCCGCCTGCGGCCACGGGGCGCTGCGGCGCTGCTGGCCTCAACGCTGCTGGCCACGGCGCCGCCATTGATGGCCGCCGCCGGAGCAGCGGATGGCGCTGGCGCTGACGCTGGCAGCGTGCCGTGGCTGCCCTTCGCGCAGTTCTTCGAGCAGCCGATCGGCCCGCGCGGGCTGCAGCCCACGCCGGCGCTGCGCGCGGCCGATGGCCAGCGTGTGCGCCTGGTGGGGCATATGGTGGCGCAGCAGCAGCCCGGTGCGGGCGGCTTTCTGCTGGCGCCGCGACCGGTGGTGCTGAGCGAACATGCCGATGGCGAGTCCGACGACCTGCCACCGCAGACCGTGCTGGTGGAACTGGACGATGCCCGCCGCGCCCATGTCGTGCCGCACCGCGCCGGCCCGTTGGCGCTGACCGGCCGCTTGCGCCTGGGCCGCCATGAGTCGCCTGATGGCCGCGTGGTCTGGCTGCGCCTGCGGCTGGATGCCGATGCGGTGGTGGATGGCGCGGCCTTCGGCGTGCTGCCGCCGATGCTGCGCCTGCCCGCCGCCGCACACCGCCACCGCTGAGCACCCGCGCCCTGCCCTGGCCGATGTTTGCGCCGCATGCCACCGGAATTGCCGAGATGCCCTTGCCTGCCTCCCCGCTGATGCCCTTTCCCCACTGCCCCGGCACCGGTACTGCCACCGGCGCCGCCCGGGCCAGCGCCGCCATGCACGCCACCGCCGCGTGTTCACGTGCCCCGTGGCAGCGGCTGCGCGCGCGGCTGGCCGGCGGCGCGCTGGCGATGCTGGCCGTGCTGGGTGCGCCTGCCCAGGCCGCGCCCGGCGTCAGCCGGCTCACGCCGCCCAGCGAGCTGTTCACCAGCGGCCGCGCGGCGCCGCTGGTGGCGCGCTTCCTGCCTGGCCAGCGCTTTGACCTGCAGGCCACGCTGCGGCCCGATGCGGGGCAGAAGATCGTGTCGGCGCAGTTCTCGATCGA
>CAYPDO010000009.1:0-9125 GCA_964409495.1 uncultured Bordetella sp. | reverse complement strand
GTGATCGAGCCACTGGCGATGGACACGTTCCCGGCCACGGCGCTGGTCAAGACGGCCTCGCTGAACTCGATGGTCACCGATTCGTCGCCGGGCATGACCGGCTACGTGCTGGGCAACAAGAACGACAACAACGAGGAAGGCGTGTTCCCGGACGACACGCTGGACGCCTTCGACAACCCGCGCATCGAATACTTGTCCGAATACCTGCATCGCACCCAGGGCAAGGCGCTGGGCATCGTGACCACGGCGGATGTGTTCGATTCCACGCCGGCCGGCAATGCCATCCACACCAGCAGCCGCGGCGCCGGCACCGGCATCGTTGACCAATTCTTCGACGACCGCCGCCACACCGGGCTGGCGGTGCTGATGGGTGGCGGGCGCAAGTGGTTTCTGCCGGCAGGCACGCCTGGCTCGGCACGCGCCGAGCGCAATGACTATGCGTTCTCGGCCACCGATCCACACACCGCCGAGATCGTGCGCCGCTGGGGCGCCGCGCCGGGTGCGCTGGACCCGCAGCGCGACCTGATCGGCGCCTTCCAGGCCGCAGGCTGGCGCTACGCCGCCACGCGCAGCGAGCTCGAGGCGCCAGACACCCAGCGCAGCGACCGGCTGCTGGGCCTGTTCGCGTTCTCGAACATGAATGTGGCGCTCGACAAGATCGACGGCCGCCGGCGCAAGGCCGCCGGCGTGCCCGGGCCGGCGGTGGTGGACGACTATGGCCTGCCGGACCAGCCCATGCTTGACGAGATGGCGGCCAAGGCCCTGGCCGTGCTGGCGCGCCAGCCGCAGGGCTTCGTGCTGATGATCGAGGGCGCGTCGATCGACAAGCAGGCGCACGCCATGGACACCGAGCGCTGGATGCTCGACACGATCGAGTTCGACCGCGCGGTGAAGCTGGCGCAGGATTTCGCGCGCACGCGCGGCGACACGCTGGTGATCGTGACCGCCGACCATGAGTGTTCCGGCGCGGCGCTGATCGGTGGCTCGCGGGTCAGCGATGGGCGCCTGCAGGAGCTGGCCCAGGCCGGTGGCCAGGACAAGCTGCGCGACCTGGTGGTGGGCGTGTACGAGCAGGCGGGGTTTCCGCGCTACCGCATGGCCGCCGACGGCTACCCCGAGACCACCGACATCGACCATCGCCTGCTGGTGGGCTATGGCGCCAATGCCGATCGCCATGAAGACTGGCGCAGCAATGCCCTGCCGCTGCGCGACGGCCAGCAGCCTTTCTCGAAGGAGCCGCCGCTGGTCAGCTACCCGGCCAATGCGCTGGCCCGCGACGCCGCCGGCCGTTTTCTCGTCACCGGCCAGGTGCCGGGCAGCAGTGCGGCGCACACCGCCACCGACATCCCGCTGTCGGCCTTCGGACCGGGCGCGCTGGCCTTCACCGGGGTGATCGACAACACCGACGTGTTCTTCAAGTTGGCGCAGGCGGCGGTGCGCGGTGTCACGGCGCCGGCGGAGGCCAGCGGGCGCTGGCGGCCCGCCGGCAGCGCGGCGCCGACGCGCCCGCGGCGCTGAACGTGGCGCTGAACCGGGCGCTGAGAGGGCGCTGAGAGGGCGCTGAGAGGGCGCTGAGCGGGGAGTTGAGCGGGGAGTTGAGCGGGGCGGCCCGCCGGTGTTGTGTGCAATCTCAGTGCAAACCCTGATATTGCAATCGATTGCATCCATGCCATGATCCGGGCCGTCAACCCTGCCGCTGATGGCCTCGCATCCGCGGGCCGCGCCGGCCGGCGGTGAAAGCCCTGCCCGATGAGCCTGTCCCCCGCCATGCCGGCAAGCGCTGCCGCGGTGCCCAAGCCCCACCTGTCGTTCTGGCAGGTGATGAACATGAATGTCGGCTTCTTCGGCATCCAGTTCAGCTTCGGGCTGCAGCAGAGCAACATGAGCCCGATCTACCAGTACCTGGGCGCTGACGAAGCCAGCCTGCCGCTGCTGTGGCTGGCCGGCCCGGTGACCGGCCTGGTGGTGCAACCCATCGTCGGTGCGATGAGCGACCGCACCGACAGCCGCTGGGGCCGCCGCACGCCCTACTTCCTGATCGGCGCGCTGCTGTGCAGCCTGGGCCTGCTGCTGATGCCGTTCAGCCCGGCGCTGTGGTTCGCGGCCTCGCTGCTGTGGATCCTGGATGCGGCCAACAACGTCACGATGGAGCCCTACCGCGCCTATGTCAGCGACCGGCTCGACGCGCAGCAGCATTCGCTGGGCTTTCTGAGCCAGAGCGCCTTCACCGGCCTGGCGCAGACGCTGGCCTACCTGGCGCCCAGCATCCTGGTGTGGCTGGGCATGAACAAGGATGCGGTCAACGCGAACAACATCCCGCACATCACCATCGCGGCCTTCCTGATCGGCGCGGTGTTCTCGATCAGCACCGTGTGGTGGAGCGTGCGCAGCACGCCCGAGCTGCCGCTCGGTGCGGCCGAGCGCGCGCGCATCCGGGCATTGCCCCGCGGCTGGGCGGCCACGTTCGGCGAGATCGTCGAGGCCATCCGTGACATGCCGGCCACGATGCGCCGCCTGTGGTGGATGAAGCTGTTCCAGTGGTACGGCATGCTGTGCTACTGGATCTACATCGTGCCTGCGCTGGCCAGCAGCATGTACGGCACGCGCGATGCGGCCTCGGCGGGCTTTCGTGACGCCGGGCTGCTGAACGGCCAGATCGGCGGCTTCTACAACGCCGTGGCCTGCGTGGCGGCCTTCGCGATGGTGCCGTTCACGCGGCGCCTGGGCGCGCAGCGCGTGCACGCGTTCTGCCTGGTGGCAGCCGGCATCGGCATGTGGGCCATCCCGGCCATCCGCGACAAGGCCTTGCTGTTCGTGCCGATGGTGGGCGTGGGCCTGGCCTGGGCCAGCATCATGGGCAACCCCTATGTGCTGCTGGCCGGCAGCATCCCGCCCGAGCGGGCCGGGGTCTACATGGGCATCTTCAACATGTTCATCGTGTTGCCCATGATCCTGCAGATGCTGACCCTGCCGCTGTACTACCAGACGCTGCTGGGCGGCCAGCCCGAGAACGTGATCCGCCTGGCCGGCACGCTGCTGATCGCTGCCGCCGTGGCCGTGCTGTTCGTGCCGCGCACGGCCGCGGCCGCCACCCCCTGCCCCACCACGCCATGAAGAACCAGGTTCAGCTCATCACCTACGTCGACCGCCTCGGCGGCGGCGACATCGCCGCGCTGCAGCGGCTGCTGCAGGGGCCGCTGGCCGGGCTGTTCGGCGGCGTGCACCTGCTGCCGTTCTACCACCCGATCGACGGCTCGGATGCGGGCTTCGATCCGATCGACCACACCCAGGTCGATGCCCGCCTGGGCGACTGGGGCAGCGTGGCCGCCCTCACGCAGCAGGTGGAGGTGATGGCCGACGTGATCGTCAACCACATGTCCAGCCAGTCGCCGCAGTTTCTCGACTATTGCGCCAAGGGCGCGGCGTCTGACCATGCCGGCTTGTTTTTGACGATGGAGGCGGTGTTTCCGCAGGGCGCGAGCGAGCGCGACCTGCTGGCCATCTACCGCCCGCGCCCGGGTCTGCCCTTCACCGCCGTCACGCCGGGCCAGGGCGAGCGGCGGCTGCTGTGGACCACCTTCACGCCGCAGCAGATCGACATCGACGTGCAGCATCCGCAGGGCCGCGACTACCTCAGCGGCATCCTGCGCACGCTGGCCGGCGCCGGCATCCGCATGGTGCGGCTCGACGCCGTGGGCTATGCCATCAAGAAGGCCGGCGGCAGCTGTTTCATGATGCCCGAGACCTTCGGCTTCATCGACGCGTTCGCGGCCGAGGCGCGCGGCCTGGGCATCGAGGTGCTGGTGGAGATCCATGCCTACCACCGGCGCCAGATCGAGATCGCCGAGCGCGTGGACTGGGTCTATGACTTCGCGCTGCCGCCGCTGGCGCTGCACGCGCTGTTCTTCGGCACGGCCGGGCCGCTGAAGCACTGGATCGCGATCCGCCCCGAGAACGCGCTGAACGTGCTGGACACGCACGACGGCATCGGCGTGATCGACATCGGCGCCGATGCCGCTGACCGCACCGGCAGCCCGGGCCTGGTGCCGCCGGCCGAGCTGGACCTGCTGGTCGAGCTGATCCACGAGAACAGCGGCGGCCAGAGCCGGCAGGCCACCGGCGCCGCCGCCAGCAACCTGGACCTGTACCAGGTGAACTGCAGCTTCTACGACGCGCTGGGCCGCGACGACGCCGCCTACCTGGCCGCACGTGCGATCCAGTTCTGGCTGCCTGGCGTGCCCCAGGTGTACTACGTGGGGCTGCTGGCGGGCCACAACGACATGGCGCTGCTGGCGCGCAGCGGCGTGGGCCGCGACATCAACCGCCACCACTACACAGTCGACGAGATCGCGGCCGAGCTGCAGCGGCCGGTGGTGCAGACGCTGTGCAGCCTGATCCGCCTGCGCAATGTCCACCCCGCCTTCCAGGGCCGCTTTGCGCTGGAGGACAGCGCCGACGACCAGCTGCAGCTGTGCTGGACCGCCGACGGTGGCGGCGACGGCAGCCCGGCGCACCAGGCCCGCCTGATGCTGGACCTGCCGCGGCGCGAGGCGCGGCTGAGCTTCACCGAGCCCGCCTCGCCGGGCGTGCGCCGCACGGTCACGCTGCAGGCCGGCGCCGTTTTCTTGGACTGATGCTGCAATCGTTGTCGACGGACGACGAGGCACTCGGTCAATGCATGTGGTGAAAACTTGAGTTTCAGGGTTTTGCCCAATAACGCAATCGATTGCAAGACGATTCCAATCGATCTGTTTGATGATGATGGCGAGCGCCCGCGCAGGTTGGAGCTTGCCGATGAACACCCCCAGGAGACTGCGATGACCCGACGCCCCTTGACCCTTCGCCCGGTGGCCCTGGCTGCCGCCGCCAGCCTGCTGCCGGCGCTGGCGCTGGCCCAGCAGGCGCCCCAGGCGCCGGCCGGTGACGGCCTGAAGCTCGACACGGTGGTCATCACCGGCACGTCGACGGCGCGCACGAAGATGAAGCAGTCGGTGTCGGTGTCCACCATCGACGGTGAGTCGCTGCAGAACACCGTGGCCTCCAGTGCCACCGATGTGCTGCGCACCGTGCCCGGCCTGCGCGCCGAATCCAGCGGCGGCGAGGGCAATGCCAACCTGGGCGTGCGTGGCCTGCCGATGAGCGATGGCGGCGGCCGCTATGTGCAGCTGCAGGAAGACGGCCTGCCGGTGCTGCTGATCGGCGACATCTCGTTTGCCACCGCCGACCAGTTCGTGCGTGCCGATTTCATGACCGATGGCGTGGATGCCATCCGCGGCGGCTCGTCGGCCACGCTGGCCACCAATGCGCCGGGCGCCATCGTCAACTTCCGCAGCAAGACCGGCAAGGCGGCCGGCGGCGCGCTGGGCTTTTCCACCGGGCTTGACCACCGCCAGCTGCGCCTCGACTTCGCCTACGGCGGCAAGCTGGGCGAGGGCCTCAGCTTCCAGATGGGCGGCATCTTCCGCCATGGCGAAGGCCCGCGCAACACCGACGTGACGCTGGAGAACGGCGGCCAGTTCCGCGCCAACGTCACCAAAGACCTGGGCCAGGGCAGCTACCTGCGCGTGAACTTCAAGAGCCTGCACGACAAGACGCCCACCTTCCTGCCGGTGCCGGTGGTGGCCAATGGCAGCAAGATCCAGCCGATTGCCGGCATCGATCCGCGCACGGCCTTCTTCGTCAACAGCAAGTTCGCCAGCGACCTGGTGGTCGACAAGAACGGCAACCGCGTGGCCACCAACCCGGCCGACGGCCTGAACGTGAAGGTGGACTCGATCGGCGTCGAGGGCCAGTTCAACCTGGGCGGCGGGCTGCAGATCACCGAGCGCTTCCGCAAGAGCGCGATCAGCGGGCGCTTCATCGGCGTGTTCCCGGCCGGCAGCCAGCCGGCCGACTACAGCGGGGCCGCCAAGGTGTTCTCGGCGCACATCTTCAACAGCGCGCTCGACGACATGGGCAACGTGTTCAACGACCTGCGCGTCACCAAGGAGATGCCGCTGGCTGCCGGCAGCAAGCTTACGCTGGTGGGCGGCCTGTTCAACGGCCAGCAGAACGTGGCCCAGACCTGGTACTGGAACCGCTACAACATCGGCCTGAGCGGCGATGGCTCAGGCATCTACAGCAACACCGGCAGCGCCAGCACCGGCGCCGTGGGCGATGCCACCACCACCTGGGGCGGCTGCTGCTTCCGCAACATCGACGTGCGGGTCACCGCCACGGCGCCGTATGCCGCGCTGACCTACGAGCAGGGTGCGCTGTCGATCGACGCCAGCGTACGCCACGACAAGCAAAAGGGCAGCGGCACGCAGAAGTTCGGCAGCGCCACCACCGGTACCTGGGACCCGGCGCGCCTGAACACCATCGGCTGGCGCAGCAGCGCCACCTCGTACTCGCTGGGCGCCAACGTCGAGCTGCAGCGCAGCATGGCGGTGTTTGCGCGCGCCAGCCGCGGCGCCTCGTGGAAGTCGCCCGACCGCGTGGTGTGGGACCTGGACATCGACAGCGGCAAGGCGCCCTACCCGGTGAACAAGATCGACCAGTTCGAGGCCGGCCTGAAGTACCGCGGCGCCGGCTTCTCGGCCTTCATCACCGCCTTCCTGGCCAAGACCCAGGAAGGCGCGGGCTACGAGCTGACCACGCAGACCGTGAAGAACAATGATTACGACGCCAAGGGCATCGAGGCCGAGTTCTCCACCGCCATCGGCCCGGTGCGCCTGATCGGCGGCGCCACGCTGACCGATGCCGAGATCAGCTCCGGCAGCAACCAGGGCAAGACGCCGCGGCGCCAGGCGCGGCTGGTGTACCAGCTCTCGCCCAGCTACGTGATCGGCGCGGTGGAGCTGGGCGCCAGCATTGTCGGCACTACCAAGAGCTATGCGCAGGACGACAACGTGGTGGAGCTGCCCGGCTACACCACGGTGAGCGCCTACCTGAACTACGAGATGCGCGAGAACCTCACGCTGCAGCTGGGCGTGAACAACCTGTTCAACACCCTGGCCTACACCGAGGCCGAGGGCCAGAACAACCTGGGCACCAACCCGCTGTACATCGCGCGGGCCCTCAACGGCCGCAGCGCCAGGCTGGCCGTGCGCTACAGCTTCTGAGCGCCCGGCGCAGCCGCCAGCGCACCGCAAGATTGCCGCAGCACCAGCTGCGGCACGATGGCCGGTGGCTCGTCCGCCGCCAGGGCCTGGGGCTGCAGCTGGGCCTGCAGCAAGGCCACGGCCTGGCGGCCGTGGCCGCCGGGATCGGAGCGCACCGTGGTCAGTGGCGGGCTGGCGTAGGCGGCCAGCGGAATGTCGTCATAGCCCACCAGCGCGATGTCCTGCGGCACCCGCAGGCCGGCCTCGGCCAGCGCGCGCAGCGCCCCGAAGGCGATGGTGTCGTTGCCGGCAAACAGCGCGGTCAGGCCGGGGCGCCGCGCCAGCAGCGCCCGCGTGGCGCGCCAGCCGCTCTCGGCGCTGAAGTCGGCATGCGCCAGCCAGTCGGGCGCCGGCACCACGCCTCGCACCGTCAGCGCGGCGCGCCAGCCCGCCTCGCGCTGGGCCGCGCCATGGAAGCCGGTGCCGGCATAGTTGACGAAGCCGATGCGCCGATGGCCCAGGTCCAGCAGATGGCCCACGGCCAGCCGGGCCGATGCCGCGGTGTCGTCACCCATGGCCTGGCGCGGCCCCAGCTCGGGCAGGCCGCCGCCAAACACCACCAGCGGCAGGCCTGAATCGCGCAGGCGCTGCACATGCACCAGCTCGGCGGTGCGCAGGTGCGCCAGGATCAGGCCATCGATGCGGCGGCTGCGCACCAGCTGCACAAATGCCGCCGGCTCGCGGCCCACGCCCTCGGTGGATTCGATCAGCAGCTGCAGGCCCAGCCGGTGGCACTCGGTGCTGATGCTGGCCACCAGCTGGGCCAGGAAGGCATCCACCTGCAGGTGCTGCAGGCTGGGCAGCACCAGGGCCACGGTGCCGGTGGCGCCGCCGGCCAGCGAGCGCGCCGCGGCATGCGGCTCATAGCCCAGGGCCTGTGCCGCCTGCAGCACACGCTGGCGCGTGGCCTCGCTGATGCCACGGTCGGTGATGCCGTTGAGCACGAAGGACACGGTGGTGCGCGACACCTGGGCACGCGCCGCCACATCGGCGCTGGTGGGACGCCCGGGCTGGCGCTGGCGGCGGTGGTCTGAAGCTGGCATGACTCAGTGCTAACCCTGATCACTAACGCGCGTTAGGTTTCCTAGCATAGACCCAACTTGCTTCAGTTGACCAGCCCACCGCCTCCGTGACCGCCCCGCCTTTCGATCCCGCCGAGCATCCGCACCGCCGATTCAATCCGCTGAATGGCCGCTGGGTGCTGGTGTCGCCGCACCGTGCGCAGCGCCCCTGGCAAGGCCAGCAGGAGCCGGTGGACGATGCGCCGCGCCCGGCCCACGATCCGGGCTGCTACCTGTGCGCCGGCAATGCCCGCGTGACCGGTGAGCGCAACCCGCCCTACACCGGCAGCTTCGTGTTCGACAACGATTTCGCCGCGCTGATGCCTGCGCAGGTGGCAGCGCCGGTGGCAGCGGCGGCACCGGGCGATGCGCTGTTCAGCACCCGGCCGGCGCGCGGCCTCAGCCGGGTGATCTGTTATTCGCCCGACCATGGCCGCACGCTGCCCGAGCTGCCGCTGCCGGCCATCGAGGGCGTGGTCGACACCTGGTGTGGGCAAAGTGCCGAGCTGGGCCGCGCGTGGCGCTGGGTGCAGGTGTTCGAGAACAAGGGCGCGATGATGGGCTGCAGCAACCCGCACCCGCACGGCCAGGTGTGGGCCTGCGACTTCGTGCCCGACGAGCCGGCGCTGGAAGACGCGCACCAGCGCGCCTGGCAGCAGCAGCACGGCCGCCCGCTGCTGGCAGCGCTGGCCGAGCGCGAGCTGGCGCTGGGCGAGCGCGTGGTGCTGTGCACGCCGCTGTGGCTGGCCATCGTGCCGCACTGGGCCACCTGGCCGTTCGAGACCCTGCTGCTGCCGCGTTTTGCGGTGCAGCGCCTGCCACAGCTGGATGCCGCGCAGCGCGCCGATCTGGCCGTGGCGCTGCAGGCGCTGACCGCGCGCTACGACAACCTGTTCGGCTGCGCGTTCCCGTATTCGATGGG
>CAYPDO010000008.1:0-31760 GCA_964409495.1 uncultured Bordetella sp. | reverse complement strand
CCGGTGCGGCCAGCACCGCGGTGTCGATGGCGCCCAGCTGCGCCTCCAGCGCCCAGTCGCCGCCCAGCCGCACGCTGCCGGTGGCATCGGTGGACGCGGCCACGTCGGCGCCCACCAGCTCGCCCAGGCGCTGCACAAAGGCCAGGCCGGCCTCGCCCTCGGCCAGGTTGCAGCCGTACAGCAGCAGGTCGGCGCCCGGTGCCAGTGCACGGCGCCAGGCGCGCAGTTCTGCGCTGGTGGCGCTGGCCTCGTCCAGATCGTCGAGGTTCAGCGTGCGGCTGCCCAGGCGCAGGCTGCCACGCCCGCCATGGCTGAGCACCTGCACCGCCGCCACACCCTGGAAGGCCTGCAGCAGCTGGCCGATCTGGGCCACGCCGTCCCAGCCGGCATCCAGCACCACGACCAGGGCGTTGTCGAGGGCCGCGCCGGCACCGCCGCCACCGTCGGACAGCGCGGCCGGCGCCAGGTCCAGCGCGCCGGGCAGCCGGGCCGCCGGCGCGGCGGCATCGTCTGCCGCTGCGGTGCCGGTGCCGAACAGCGCGGCCAGCAGCGCCGGCACATCGCCCAGCGCGGGGTCGATGACGATGATCTGCGTGGGCGGCGCCTGCAGCGCGGCCAGCGCGGCCAGCGAGAACTGCGCGCCCTGGCTGCTGAACACGCCCTGCAGCACGCGCCCGGCCACCACCGGCGCATGCGCCTCCACCAGGCGCACGCCGGCCGGGCCGCTTTGCAGCGCCATCGGCGCATCCAGCTGCACCTGGCCATGGCCGTCGTCCAACGTCACGCGGCCGTCGGCATGGGTGGTGCAGACCAATTCGCCACTCAGCGCCGAGGCATCCAGCGTGTCCTGCCCGCCACCGCCTTGCAGCTGCAGGCCGGCCGCCGGCAGCGCCGCGCCGGTGAACACGAAGCGGTCGTCGCCCGCGCCGCCGACCAGCTGCGACACCTGGCTGGCCAGCAGGCTGTTGCCGGCGCCATCGCTCACCTGCACCCGGCCATCGGTGCCAATCTGCACCTGCAGCGCGCGGGTCACGGCGCTGAAATCCAGCACGCGGCCGACGGTGCCCTCGGGCGGCGGCTGCTGCAGATCCAGCGCGCCCCAGCCATCGGCCAGCACCACACGCTGCGGCGCGGCGGGTTCGGGCGCTGCGGCCGTCGGTGCGCGCACCGGCTGGAAGGCGGCCGCGAAGCCGCTGGCCATCTGCAGCGCGGCGCCGGCCTGGGCCATGTCCAGCGGCGCCACCAGGGCGGCGCGATCCGGATCGGGCGGCACCACCGGCAGCTCGGCCGACAGCAGCACCCGTGGCTCGAGCGGCTCGGCCACCGGCTTGCGCCGATGCAGCGGCGCCGCGGGGCCCGGGGCGCCGCGCAGGGCATCGGCCAGACGGCCGATGAGGGTGCGCTTACTGGAGGGCGGCACCCACTTCTGCCAGATGGGTTTCGGACAGGCTGCCCGCCGCCTGCGCCAGCTTCAGCCGGTTGACCAGCACGTCGTAGCGCGCCTGGGCATGGTCGCGCCGGGCGGCGAACAGGTCGCGCTGCGCATCCAGCACCGGCAGCAGGGTGTTGATGCCGGCGGCATAGCCCTGCTCGCGCGCGGCCACCGCCGACTGCTGCGCCAGCACCGACTGTGCCAGCGCCTGCACCAGGCCTATGCCGCTGACCAGGCCCTCGTAGGCGGCGCGCGTCTGGCGCTCGAGCGCGCGGCGCTCTTGCTCATGCTCTTCACGCGCCTTCAGGTGCTTGAAGCCGGCTTCCTTGGTGACGGCCAGCACCGCCCCGCCCTCGAACAGCGGCACGCTCAGGCGCAGCGACAGCTCGCGCGTGTCGACATTGCTGCCGCCACCGAACAGCGTGCTGCCCGAATCCTTGCGGTTCTGGGTGTAGACCATGTTCACGCTGGGATAGTGCGCGGCCTTCTGACGGTTGATCTCGATGGCCGCCACCTCCACCGCTGCGGCGCGGGCGCGCAGCGACAGGTTGCCCTCGCGCGCGGCCGCGATCCAGGCGCCCAGATCGGCCGGTTCGGGCATCGCCAGCGGCAGCTCGCTGCGCAGCGTCTGCAGGGCCTGCGGCTCGCGGCCGGTGATCTCGTGCAGGCCCTGGCGCGCATCGGCCAGCTTGTTGCGCGACTCGATCTCGCGCGCCTGCGCCAGCGCATGGCGCGCGGTGGCGTCGTGCAGCACGGTGATGGTGCCCAGGCCGCTCTTGAGCTTCTCGCGCGCCAGTTCCAGCGCGCGGCCCAGGGCCTCGCGCTCGGCGGTGGCAAAGGCCAGCGCGTCCTGCGCGGCCAGCACCTGCAGGTAGGCGCTGGCGGTGCGCAGCATCAGGTCCTGCTCGGCGGCCAGCAGCGTGTAGCTGGCCTGCTGCACGCTGGCCTTGGCCTGCTCGAAGCGCTCGATCACGTCCTTGCGGAACAGCGGCTGCACCAGCGACAGCGTGCGGCTGCGCGTGGGGAAATCGGTGGTGCCGGGGCCGAAGATCGGGTTCTCGCTGCTGAGGATGCGCTGGCGGGTCTCGATGCTCTCGGCCTCGAACCGCAGCGTAGGCAGAAAGCCGGCAAAGGCCTGGTCGTGCAGCGTCTCGGTGGCGCGCGCGGTGTAGAGCACGGCGCGGTACTTCGGATCGGCCTCAAGGGCCCGGCGGTAGGTGTCGATCAGGGTCTGGGCCTGGGCCGCAGCCAGCGCGGGCATGGCCAGCCAGCCCACCGCCAACACCCAGCCACGCCATGTCGCCCTCCTCCATCGACCGCCTGTACGCAACACTGCCGCTCCCCGCAGGTCCGGCTTGGCATGCCCCCTCGGCACCGCGCCAGACGTCCTTGGCCGGCGCGTGGAGCACTCACCCCAAGGCCCGGCAATTGACTTGAGACATTTTTAACACGTTGTCGCATGTGCGCCGGGCTGCACGCTTGACCTGGCGGAATCACCACCCCCCGCAGTGAGGGGGTGGACAGCGGAACCTCGGCCACGCCGCCGCGTGCGCTGGATCGCGCCAAACATTCGCAGCTTGCGCGGGCCCCAGGCATTGCCCTGCCAGACGGCACGGTCACAAATCGCCGATGGCCACCACCAGGCGCTTCCAGAGCGCGTCGCCCTGGGCGCCGTTGGTGAAGATGACCAGGCCCGTGCCGCGGCTGCGCGAGAACTGCGAGAAGCTGCGAAAGCCGGTGCTGTTGGCGCCGCTGTGGTGGGCGATGTCGCCCTGAGCCGTGCGGTTGATCGACCAGCCCAGACCCCAGAACACCGCCTGGCCCTGGGCGGCGCCCGGCCGCTCGATGGGCTCGCGCGCATCCACCGCCACCTGGGGCTGCAGCATCTGCTGCGCCGCCACCCTGGACAGCAGCGACGAACCGCCCTGCTCGGCCTTCATCACCTCGACCCGCAGGCATCGCTGTGCTGCAGCCCCAGCGGCCCGAACAGGCGCTGCTGCGCCAGGCGGTCCAGCGGCAGGCCGCTGATCCACTCGATGCGCCGCTGCAGGTAGAAGCTGCCCTCGCCCGAGTAGCCGAAACGCGCGCCGGGCCGGAACAGCAGCGGCAGCGGCCCTTGCAGCTCTTCGCCGCCCGGGTGCCAGTTGGGATAACCCGAGGTGTGGGCGAGCAGCATGCGCGCCGTCACCCGCTGCTTCTCGGGCTGGTCGGGCAGCAGCAATTCGGGGCCGTAGGCCACCACCGGCTGGTCCAGCGCGAGGCGGCCCTGGTCCACCAGCTGCATGGCCAGCACGGCCATGACGGGCTTGCTCATCGAGGCGGCCTCGAACACGGTGTCGGGCGTGACCGGCTCGTCCGATCCGGCTGCGCGCAGGCCGTAGCCGCGCGACCAGACCAGCCGGCGCTCGCGGATCAGGGCCTCGTCGCGGTCGCTCAGGCAGCGCGTCAGGCCTGGCGCCGCGGCGGCGGCCACGCCATCCAGCCCGGCCAGGCCAGGCCGCCGAGCGTGTCGGCCGCCAGCTGCCGCACCAAGGCGCTGGGATCGGACAGCCGGCCCACCAGCGCCGGCAGCGCCTGGCGTGCCGCAGCACCCAGGCGGCCCAGCGCGATGGCGGCCGACGCACCGCGCAGGTAGGCATCCTCGTCGCCCAGCGCTGCCACCGGCGGTGCCACGGCCTCATGGGCCTGGGCGCCCAGTTGTCCGAGCTGGGCGGCCGCTTGTTCGCGGCTGCGTGGATCGGCATCGCCCAGGCGCAGCACCAGCGTGGCCAGCCCGGCGCCAGGCGTGCCCTGGGCGCACGCGCTGCCGGCGGCAAGCAGCAGGGCCAGCGCGGTGGCGAGCCTGGCAGCCTTCATGGCGCGGCCCTCAGGCGGACGGCAGCTCAAGACGGTACACACGCGCCGCCGTGCCCGCCAACAGCGCGTGTTTCTCGTCGGCCGAGGCGCCGGCGGCCAGGCGCTTGAAGGCGTTCCACAGCACGGCGTAGCCGGTGCTCAGCTTGTCGACCGGGAAGTTGCTCTCGAACATGCAGCGCGCCGGGCCGAAGGCCTCGATGCAGGTCTCGATCCAGGGCTTCCAGGCGGCGGCCAGCGCCTCGGACGTGGGCGGCACCGGCTGGCGGTCGAAGCCGAAGGGCGTGATGCGCATGCCCAGGCCGCCCAGCTTGACCACCACGTTGGGGCAGGCGGCCAGGGCCCGCAGGTCGCGCCGCCACTGCGCGTACACCGCATCGGCCTGGCCGGCATACGGCCCCACGCCCAGCGGGCCGCCGCAGTGGTTGAGCACGATGCGGGTGTCGGGGAAGGCGCGCGCCAGCGCCAGCACATCGGGCAGCTGCGGGTGGTACTGCCAGGCCTCGAAGCCCAGGCCCAGCGGCGCCAGCTGGGCGAAGCCTTCGCGGAACGCCGCCTGGCCATACAGGCCCGGGGGCGGCCGGGTGTGGCTGTCCTGGATCAGCGGGCTGGCGTCCCAGCCGCCAGCATGGCGGATGCCGCGGAAGCGCCCGTTGCCGGCGCGGATGTGCGCCTCCAGCACCGGCCGCACGGCCGCGCCCAGCGTCAGGTTGGCGTGGCCCACGATGCCGGCGCAGGCGCGCGTCTGGCCAAACATGCCGCTGGCCGCCATGGCCGCCACGCCGTTGGCGAACTCGGTCTCGCCGACCGGCCGCAGCTCGGCCGGGCCGTCGGCACGGTAGAAGGCCACACAGTCGACAAACACCGTGGCCAGCACGCGGTGCCCGCTGCCGGTGTCCTGCAGCAGCTCGTCCAGCAGGTAGCGGTGGCCGCGGCGCTGCCACAGATGGTGGTGCGGGTCGACGATGGCCAGGCCGGGCTCGAGGATGGGCTCGGCCGGCTGGCGCGCCAGCCAGTGGGCATCGGGCGGGGCCACGGTGCCGATGGCCTCGGGCGACTTGGGCGCCGCGGTGCGCATCTCAGGGTGCCGCGGGCGCGGCCAGCCGGGCCAGGAAGGCCGGCGGCACCGGCGTGGGCCGGTGGGTGTCGGGGTCGATGAACACCACGCCGATCTTGCCGCGCGCCACCGGGCGGCCGGTGGCCTCGTCGTCCATGCGGAACTGCAGGTCGAGGCCGTACTTGTTGACATCGGCCGGCGTGATGCCCACGCGCATCACCTCGCCATGGAAGCCCTCGCTCATGTACTGCGCGCCGATGTCGGCGACGACGATGGCGCAGCCTTCCACCGTGCGCTCGCGGTAGCCCAGGTGCTGGAAGAAGCGCACGCGCGCCTCGCTCACCAGGGTCATCAGCTGGGCATGGTCGAGGTGGCCGCCCTGGTTGACATGGCTGACATAGATCTGGATGCCGGTGCTGAACGCCGGCGGCTCGGTGAACGCGAATTGGAGGCGGGGCATGGCGCGATTGTCGCCGCCGGCCCGCGGCGCCCTGCCCCGCGCGTGACATCGCCGGCCTGCCCCGCTGGCCAGAATGGCCGGCAAACCCCATCCCACCCGCCGAGGAGACCCGCCCCATGCGCCACACGATGAAGACCCGCGTCACCGAATTGCTGGGCATCCGCTACCCCATCATCCAGGGCGGCATGCAGTGGGTGGGCCGCGCCGAGATGGCAGCCGCGGTGTCGAACGCCGGCGGCCTGGGGCTGCTGACCGCGCTGACCCAGCCCACGCCCGAGGCCCTGGGCGAGGAGATTGCCCGCACCCGCCGCATGACCGATCAGCCCTTCGGCGTGAACCTCACCATCCTGCCCACGGCCAGCCCGCCGCCCTACTCGGAGTACCTCGATGTGACGATCAAGAGCGGCATCAGGATCATCGAGACCGCCGGCCGCAGCCCCAAGGACTTCATCGCCCGCGCCAAGGCGGCCGGCGTGCGCATCGTGCACAAGTGCACCTCGGTGCGGCATGCGCTGTCGGCCGAGCGCGATGGCGTGGACGCGATCTCGATCGACGGTTTCGAATGCGCCGGCCATCCGGGCGAGGACGATGTGGGCGGGCTGGTGCTGATCCCGGCGGCGGCGCGGGTGGTCAAGATCCCGCTGATCGCCTCGGGCGGCATTGCCGATGGCCGCGGCATGGCCGCCGCGCTGGTGCTCGGCGCCGAGGGCGTGAACATGGGCACGCGCTTTTGCGCCACGGTGGAGGCGCCGATCCACGACCGCATCAAGCAGGCCCTGGCCGGCGCCAGCGAGCGCCAGACGCAGCTGATCTTCCGCACGCTGCGCAACACCGGCCGGGTGCTGAAGAACGCCATCTCCGACGAGGTGGTGGCCATCGAGCAGCGCCCCGGCGGTGCGCAGTATGAGGATGTGCGCCATCTGGTGGCCGGCGCGCGCGGCCGCGGTGCGCTGGAAAGCGGCGAGCTCGATGCCGGCCTGGTGTGGGCCGGCCAGGTGGCGGGCCTGATCGACGACGTGCCCACCTGCCAGGCGCTGATCGAACGCATGGTGGCCGAGTGCCAGGAGCGCCTGGCCTTCGGCGCACGCTGCTACCAGTAGCGCGCCGGGGCGCCCGGGCGCCGCTAAACTCGCGCCCGACCATGAGCGACACCACCCCCACCCCCAGCGCCGGCGAGCGCCCTGCCCTGCCCGATCACCTGGCCATCGACCCGCGCAGCCCGCACCATGTGCGCGCGGTGTTCGAGCACGACATCGGCATCCGCTTCAATGGCCAGGAGCGCGCCGACGTCGACGAGTACTGCATCAGCGAAGGCTGGATCAAGGTGCCGGCCGGCAAGACGCTGGACCGCAAGGGCCGGCCGCTGATGATCAAGCTCAAGGGCAAGGTCGAAGCCTTCTACCGCTGATCAGGCCCAGAAGCCGCGCAGCGCCGCGGCCATCTCGGCGCGCACGGCCTCGCCCGACACCACCACGTCCACCATGCCCAGCGAGGTATGGGTGTGGCCCCGGGCGCTGATGCTGCGCACCGGCACGCTGGCCGCGGCCAGGGCCTGGGCATAGGCCAGGCCCTCGTCGCGCAGCGGATCGAACTGGGCGGTGACGATCATCGCCGGCGGCAGGCCCGCCAGGCTGCGGGCGCGCAAGGGCGCCACGCGCGCGTCGGCGCGGTCGGCCGCGTCGACATAGTGGTCGAAGAACCAGCGCATCAGCGGCGCGGTGAGCACATAGCCCTCGGCGTTCTCCTGGTACGAAGGGCGCGTGAAATCGCTGTCGGTCACCGGCGTCAGCAGCAGCTGGCCGGCAATGGCCGGGCCGCCTTCCTCGCGCACGCGCTGGCACA
This sequence comes from uncultured Bordetella sp., assembly GCA_964409495.1. Taxonomy (GTDB): domain Bacteria; phylum Pseudomonadota; class Gammaproteobacteria; order Burkholderiales; family Burkholderiaceae_C; genus Pseudaquabacterium. Next base: position 24,116 of record CAYPDO010000008.1, on the reverse strand, counting down.
CCACGGCGGCCAGGTTGCCGCCGGCGCTCCAGCCGGCCACGGCCAGCGCGCCGGGCCGGCCGCCCAGTGCGGCCGCGTGCCCGCCCAGCCAGCGCACCGCGGCCAGCGCATCGTCGGCGGCGGCCGGAAAGCGCGCCTCGGGCGCATGGCGGTAGTCCACCGAGACGATCATCACGCCCGAGCGCCGGCACAGGTCGCGGCACAGCGGATCGTTGCTGGCCTGGTCGCCCAGCACCCAGCCGCCGCCGTGGAAATACACCGCCACCGGATGCGGCCCCGGCGTGGCCGGGCGGTACAGGCGATAGGCCAGCGGGCCGGCCGCGCCGGGCAGCGTGCCATCGACGATCTCGCCCACCGCCGGCCCCGGCGGTGAGGCCGCCGAGAGCTGGGCCAGCAGGCCGCGCGCGGCCGCCACCGGCAGGCTGTCGAAGCTGGGCAGGTTCATCGCCGCCATCGTCTCCAGCACCATCTGCACATCGGGCTGCAGGCGGCGCACCAGGCCATCGGCGCATTGCTCGCCGGCCGGGCCGCTGCGGCGAAAGCCAAGGTAGTTGCGCGCCACCACCTCGTCGCAGGCGCGGCGGTAGGCGTCCACCCCGCCCACATAGGGCAGGAACACGCGCGGCTTGCCGGGCACATTGGCGCCCATGTACCAGCTGTTGGCGCTGGGGTAGAGCGTGATGCTGGCGCAGTCGTTGACATGCTGCACCCAGCCGGCTTCGGCCGCCTCGGTGGGCTCGATGCGGGTGTGGCCCTGCGCGCGCAGCGCGGCCAGGCAGTCGCTCACCCACTCCACATGCTGCTCGATCGACACCATCATGTTCGACAGCACCGACGGGCTGCCCGGCCCGGTGATGGTGAAGAGGTTCGGGAAGCCGGCGGTCATCAGGCCCAGGTAGGTGCTGGGGCCGTGGGCCCACTTGTCTTTCAGCGTGAGGCCGTGGCGGCCGGTGATGTCCACCGCCACCAGCGCGCCGGTCATCGCATCGAAGCCGGTGGCATAGACGATGGCATCGACGCTGAGCGACTCGCCGCCCTGCAGCGCGATGCCGGTCTCGGTGATGCGCTCGATCGGCGTCTTGCGCAGATCCACCAGGCGCACATGCGGCTGGTTGAAGGTGGCGTAGTAGCCGGTATCCAGGCAGGGCCGCTTGGTGCCGAAGGCATGGTCGCGCGGGCTCAGGGCCTCGGCGGTCTCGGGGTTCTTCACCTGCGCGCGGATCTTCTCGCGCACCTTCTCGCAGACCACCTCGTTGGCATCGGGGAACAGGATCTGGTCGGCAAAGACGCTCAGGATCGGGATCAGCTCGCCGGTGGCCCAGGCGGCCTCGAAGCGATCGGCGTGCAGCTCGGGCGGGCTGTAGCGGCCATAGACCTGGGTGGGCTCCAGCGGCACGCCGGCGCGCGACCACTTCGCCGCCTGGCGATAGGCCGCGCGGTCGGCGCGCAGCGGCGCCAGCCGCTCCTCGCGCACCGGGCCGTTGCCGGCGGGGATCGAGAAGTTGGGCGTGCGCTGGAACACGGTGAGCTGGCTGGCCTGCCTGGCGATGAGCGGGATCGACTGGATGCCCGACGAGCCGGTGCCGATGACGGCCACGCGCTGGCCGCTGAAATCGACGTCCTGGTGCGGCCAGCGGCTGGTGAAATAGGTGGCGCCCTGGAAGCGCCCGGCATCGGCGATTTCGGGCGCCTTGGGCTGCGACAGGCAGCCCGTGGCCATGATCGTGAAGCGGCAGCGGATGTGCTCGTCGGTGCTGGTGCGCAGGTGCCAGTGGCCGTCGGCCTCGTCCCACAGCGCGGCGTCGAGGCGGGTGTCGAAATCGATGTCGCGCCTCAGGTCGTAGCGCTCGGCCACGAACTGCGCATAGCGCAGGATCTCGGGCTGGGTGGCGTATTTTTCCGACCAGGTCCAGGCCTGCTCGAGCGCGGGGTCGAAGCCGAAGCAGTAGTCGGTGGTGGGGATGTCGCAGCGTGCGCCGGGATAGCGGTTCCAGTACCAGGTGCCGCCCACGTCACTGGCGGCCTCCAGCACTCGCGCCGAGAAGCCCAGCTGGCGCAGCCGGTGCAGCAGGTACAGGCCGGAGAAGCCTGCGCCGACCACCACCACATCCACATCGGCGGGCCGGGCCGCCGCGCCCTGGCTGTTGCGTTGCACCATGATGCCTCCTGGAATCGCTGCGCTGGGGCCGCTGATCTTGCACGCGTGGCCCGCGGCGTGCGCCCCTGTTTTCCCGTGGTGGGCCGGGCACTGTCGCAGGCGTGGACAGTGCCCTTGCCCGCCCGGCGGCCCGCAGCGCAGCGGCCGCGCTCAGGCCACGGCCGGCCAGTGCGCCAGGCATTGCGCCAGCGCCTGGGTGAGCTGGCGCAGCTCGGACTGCAGCGCGGCCACGCGCTGGGCGAGCTGGCGCTCCTCGCCCGCATCGGCGCCCAGCGCGGCCTGCAGCCGCGACTCGAGCGACAGCGCCTGCGCGGCCAGCGAGGTGGCGCCCAGCGTGGCGCCCGCGGCATGCAGCGCACGCAGCCGTGCGCACAGCACCGGCCGCGGGCCCGGCGGGCGCTCGGCGCTGTCGGCGCTGAGCCCGGGCAGGCCGGCGGCATACAGCTCGACGAACTGCTGCAGCCCGTGGCGGTAGAAGCTGGCGCTGTGGCCGAACTGGGCCAGCCCGGCCTCGGGCTGCAGTCCCGCCACCATGGTCAGCGCCGCCGGCAGCACGGCGCCCGAGCCGCTGGGCGGGCGGCCGAGCATCAGTTCCGCCGGGCGGCCCAGCGTGCCGGCCGCGCCGCCGCCGCCTGCCGCAGCCCCCCCACCGATCGTGCCGCCCGCGCCACCGGCCGGCGCGGCGGTGCGCCCGGCCAGCGGCAGCCAGCGCAGCAGCAGCGCATACAGCCGGTCCACCGCCACCGGCTTGGACAGGTGATCGTCCATGCCGGCGGCCAGGCAGGCCGTGCGGTCTTCGCCAAAGGCATTGGCGGTCATCGCGATCACCGGGACGCCGGCGGTGCCCGGCAGGCGGCGCAGCGCGCGCGCGGCCTGCAGGCCGTCCAGCACCGGCATCTGCACGTCCATCAGGATGACCGCGTAGCGCTCGCGCTGGGCCATCTCGACCGCCTGCTGGCCGTTGTCGGCCACATCCACCTGCAGACCGGCCACCAGCAGCAGCTCGCGCGCGACGAACTGGTTGACCTCGTTGTCCTCGGCCACCAGCACGCGGGCCCCGGCGTGGCGGCTGCGCAGCATCTGCTCAAGATCGGCCTCGCGCAGCGGCGGCAGCTCGGCCGTGGCGGTGGCCGTGGCCGCCGCCTGCGCCAACCCGCCGGCCGGCTGCAGGCGCAGGCGCACCAGGAAGCTGCTGCCCATGCCGATCTCGCTGCGCACGCTGATCGAGCCGTCCATCAGCTCGGCCAGGTGGCGGCAGATGGCCAGGCCCAGGCCGGTGCCGCCGTAGCGCCGGGTGGTGGAGCTGTCGGCCTGCTCGAAGGGCGTGAACAGCTGGTCGATGCGGTCGGCGCCGATGCCGATGCCGGTGTCGCTGACCTCCAGGCTCAGGCCGGGCCGGGTCGGATCGGCCAGATCGAGGGTGCAGCGCAGGTGCACCTCGCCTTTGTCGGTGAACTTCACGGCATTGCCCAGCAGGTTCAGCAGCAGCTGGGTCAGGCGCGTCGGGTCACCGCGCAGGCGCTGGCCGGCGGCGTGGTTGTGCACCACCAGGCGCAGGCCCTTCTCACGGGCGCGGTCGGCCACCAGGCCCACGGCATGCTCGACCAGGGCGTCGGGCGCGAAATCGATGGCCTCCAGCGTGAGCTTGCCGGATTCGATCTTGGACAGGTCGAGCACGTCGTTGACCAGGCTCAGCAGGTGCTGGGCGGCGCGGTCGATGATGCCCAGGCCGCGCTGCTGCTCGTCGTCGAGCGTGCCGCGCTGCAGCATGTGCGCCATGCCGGTGATGGCGTTGAGCGGGGTGCGGATCTCGTGGCTCATGTTGGCCAGGAACGCGCTCTTGGCACGGTAGGCAGCCTCGGCCTTGTGCGTGCGCTCTTCCACCAGCGCCTCGAGGTGATGGCGGTGCTGCTCCAACTCGGCCACGATGCGCCGACGCTCGGTGGTGTCGCGCAGCAGGCCCAGCACCGCCGGCCGGCCGTGGTACTCGAAGCGCGTGGCGCGCAGCTCCATCCACAGGTAGTGGCCGTCGCGGTGCATGAAGGCCACGTCGTACTGGCGCTCGGGCTCGGGCTGCGCGGGCTGCACGCGCTGGGCGAAGCGCTCGTCCCACAGCGCCAGCGATTCGGGCGCCACCACATCCTCGAAGCGGCAGCCCGCAAAACTGGCGGCGCTGTGGCCCAGCAGCGCGGGCAGTGCCGGGTTGGCGAACACGAAGCGGCGGTCCTGCGCGACAAACAGGCCATCGACCAGCGAGCCCAGCACGGTGCGGCTGAAGGCCTCGCTCTCGGCCAGGGCCTGGGCGGCGTGCGCCGCCTCGCGGCGGCGGCGCACATCGTCCAGGCAGCGCTGGATGGCCGGCACCAGGCGCGCAAGCCGGTCCTTGAAGACGAAGTCGGCCACGCCCTGGTGCAGCAGGTCAACCGCCAGCTCCTCGCCGATGGTGCCCGAGACCAGGATCACCGGCACCTCGGGCAGCGCGCGGCGCAGGCGCAGCAGCAGCGCGTCGAAGCTGACGCCGGGCACCTGGTGATCCACCAGCACCACCTGCCAGCCGCCCTGCGCCAGCGCCTGCTCGATGGCCGCCAGGCTGGCCGCCTGGCAGCACGCGGCGCCCAGGCCCTGGCGCTGCAGGTGGCGCTGCAGCAGGCGGAAATCGGCCTCGACATCCTCGATGATCAGGATCTTGTCGGCCTCGCCCGGCGGGCGGTCATCCGCGGTGGGTGCGTTCACTGGACTGCCCTTCGCGCTGCGCGCTGCGGGATGAGCGCTTGGGAACGGCCCGGCCCGCTCATGGACGTGGCCGCAGCGGTTCATTGGTGGCCAGCCAGTACACGCCCAGGCGCGCCACGGTCTCGGCGAAGTCGCCGAAGGCCAGCGGCTTGCGCACAAAGCTGTTGGCCCCGCCCTCGTAGCTGGCCATGCGGTCGCTGTCCTCGTCGGACGAGGTCAGGATGACCACCGGCAGCAGCCGCGTGCGCTCGTCGGCGCGCAGCCGTGTCAGCACCTCCAGGCCGGTCAGGCGCGGCAGGCCGATGTCGAGCAGCACCACGGTGGGCGTGTCGGGGCCGGGGCGGCCGGCGTAATCGCCCTCGCGGAACAGGTAGTCGAGCGCCTGCTGGCCGTCACGCACCACGTCGATGCGGTTGGCCACCCGGGCGCGGGTGAGCGCGCGCAGGGTCAGCATTTCGTCCTGCGGGTTGTCCTCGACCAGAAGGATGACGCGTTCGCTCATGGTTCAGGCACTTTCGGTCGGCAGCGGCGGTGGCCGCTCGGGCAGGGTGAAACGGAACATGGCGCCCGCACCCACCTCGGACTCTGCCACGATGCGGCCGCCATGGCGGTGGATGATGCGCTGCACCGTGGCCAGGCCGATGCCCAGGCCGGGAAACTCGTCCTGGCGATGCAGCCGCGCGAACACCTTGAACAGGCGACCGCCATGGGCCATGTCGAAACCCACGCCGTTGTCGCGCACGAAGAACCAGCGCTCGCCGTCAAGGCTGCTGACGCCGACCTCGACGCGCGCCTCGGCGCAGCCGGCGGTGTATTTCCAGGCATTGCCCAGCAGGTTGGCCATCACCGCGGCCAGCATGCGCCGGTCGCCATGGGTGATCAGGCCGGGCGCGATGTCGACCTGCACCGCGCGCTGCGGCTCGGCGCGGCGCAGATCGGCCAGGGCCTGGGCGGCCAGCGCCGAGAGATCGACCTCGCCACTGCCGAGCACGCCGCGCACACTGCGCGACAGCACGAGCAGGCCCTCGATCAGCTCACCCATGCGCGCGCTGGCCAGGATGATCTGGTCGAGGTAGCCACGCGCCTGGGCGTCCAGCACCGAGCCGTGGTCTTCGAGCAGGGCCTGCGAGAAGCCGCTCATCGCGCGCAATGGGGCGCGCAGGTCGTGCGAGACGGCATAGGCGAAGGCGTCGAGCTCGGCATTGGCCGCGCTCAGCTCGGCGGTGCGCGCGGCCACATGCTGCTCGAGGCCGGCATTGAGCTCGCGCAGCTGCGCCTGGGCCCGCTGCTGCTCGGCCAGGCGGCGCATCAGCTCGGCATGCAGGGTCTGCAGCGCGCGTGCCACCTCGGCCACTTCGTCGGCACGCTGCGGCTCGATGGCCTCGAACTGCGGCGGCTCGTCGTGCACCACCCGCAGCGCGGCGGCCGAGAGCTCCTGGATCGGCCGCGCCACGCGGCCGGCCAGCCACATGCTCAGCGCGATGAAGCCCAGCGTGCCCAGGCCGCCCAGCAGCAGCAGGCGCTGGCGCAACTCCTGCGCGGCGGCAAAGGCCAGCGCCACAGGCTGGCGCACCAGCACGGTGAGGCCGGCGCCTGGCTCGCCAGCGGGGCCGGCCTCGGTTTCGCGCGCCCAGGCCGTGAGGTACTCGCCTTCGGCCGGCCAGGCCAGCACCGCCGGCGTCGGGTGCAGGGCCAGGGCCACGGCCAGCGGCTGGTCCAGCCGCGCCGGTGGCCCCAGCAGCAGGCGGCCGTCATGGCCCAGCACCAGGCTCTGGCTGCCGGGTGCGCGCTCGTCTGGCGCCTGCAGCGACTGGAACAGCGCGTCCAGCCAGTCCCAGCGCAGGCGCGCGGTGAGCACGCCGATCGGCCGGCCCTGCATGTCGACCATGGGCACGCCCAGGTCGATCAGCACCGGCGGCTGGCCGTCCACCAGGCCCAGGTTGGCGGTGAGCGGCCCGGCCGGGCGGCGCGTGCCGATGTGCGGTGCCTGGCGCGCCTGGGCGAACCAGGGCTCGGCACCCAGCTCGGCGCCTTCCAGCAAGGCATTGGTGGCCACCTGCACACGGCCCTGCAGGTCGGTGATGGCCAGCCAGGCCAGCGCCGGCTGCTGCGCGCGCAGGTTTTCCAGCAGCAGGCGGGCATCGCCCGGCTCGACCAGGCCGCTGGCCAGCAGCGGGTGGGTGGCCGTGTCCTGCAGCTGCTGCAGGCGCTGGCGCAGCGCGCTGCCAAGCGTGCGGCTCAGCAGCAGCGCCTCGCGGCGCATGGCCTGGCCGCGCAGCTCGGTGAGCTGGGCGCGCTGGGTGCGCTCGACCACCAGGGCCGAGAGCAGCGCCAGCGCGATGCCGCTCACGCCGAGCAGCAGGGCAAAGCGGGCACGCAGGCTGCGGCGGGGGTCAAACGCATGGCGCAGGCTGGAAGGCATGGGTGGCTTGCGGTGGGCAGCGCGTGCCGGGCCTCAGCGCGACGCCGCCGCGGCCGGCGCCGCCGGGAGGGCCGGCGCCGTGGAGGCACCCGGACGCGCCGCCGCCGCGCCGTAGTAGCCGGCCGCGCGCATCTCGCGCTCGGCGGCCTGCTGTGCGGCGTGCAGCGCCTGGTCGATGCCCACGCGGCCGGCCAGCGCGGCGCTGATCTGCTGGCCCACGGCGATGCCGATGGTCTGGAACTCGGGGATGGCCGCGTACTGCACGCCCTGGTACGGGCTGCGCGGCAAGGTGCTGTCGGACGGGTTCACGCTGTCGATGGCCTTCTTCTCGGCCACCGCGAATGCCGCCACGCGCCGGAACTCGGGGTGGGCATAGGTGGACTGGCGCGTGCCGGTGGGCACCGCGGCCCAGCCGCGTTCACGCGCCACCAGCGCGATGTACTCCTTGGAGGTGGCCCAGGCGATGAAGCGCTGCGCCAGCGCCGCGCGCTGGCTGGCCACCGGCACGGCCAGCGACCAGGCCCACAGCCAGTTGGCGCCCTTGACCGTGACACTGTAGGGCGCCTGGGCGAAGGCCACGCTGCCGGCCACCTTGCTGCTGCGCGGATCGGACAGGAACGACGCGGCGATGGTGGCATCCACCCACAGCCCGCAGCGCCCCTGGCGGAACAGCGTGAGGATCTCGTTGTAGCTGTTGGCCGCCGAACCGGGCGGGCCGAAGCGGGTGAGCAGGTCCACATACAGCGCCACCGCCTCGCGCCAGGGCTTGCTTTCCAGCTGGGGCTGCCAGGCCATGTCGAACCACTGGCCGCCAAAGCCGTTGACCATGGTCAGCAGCAGGGCCATGTTGTCGCCCCAGCCCGGCTTGCCGCGCAGGCAGATGCCGTAGACGCCGTTTTTCGGATCGTGGATGCGCTCGGCCGCCTCGCGCACCTGGCGCCAGGTGGGCCGCTCGGGAAACTGGATGCCGGCGCGGTCGGTCAGGTCCTTGCGGTACATCAGCATCGAGCTCTCGCCGTAGAAGGGCGCGGCATAGAGGCGGCCGTCGATCGACAGCCCGGCGCGGATGGCCGGCAGCAGGTCGTCGACATCGTAGGCCGCAGTGGGCGCGATGGGCTGCAGCCAGCCCTTGCGGCCCCACACCTGGGCCTCGTACATGCCGATGGTCATCACGTCGTACTCGCCGCTGCGGCGCGCGATGTCGGTGGCCACGCGCTGACGCAGCACCCCTTCCTCGAGCGTGACCCACTTGACGCGGATGTCAGGGTTGGCGCGCTCGAAATGCGGCGTCAGGCGCTGCATCTCGATCATGTGCGCGTTGTTCACCGTGGCCACCACGATCTGTGTGGCCGCGCACACCGGCGCCGCCAGCGTGCCCAGCAGCACGGCCAGCCCCGCTCCCCACCGCCCCAGCCCCAGAATCGACGACATCGCGATGCTCCCGTTTCCGACCACCCGCGGTCGCCCGCGAGGCCCCCCAGACAACGTAGGCAGCGCTAGTTTCGCCGCCCCCTGCCGCCCTGCCCGGCTGGACAAACCCTAGCCTGCCCGGCGCGCGGGCACCGGCATGGCCCCCGGCCTGGCGGGCTGACGGGCCTGCGCCGCGCCCGCACCCGGCTGCGGCGCAGGAACAACTCAGTCTGCCGGCGGTGCGGCCGGCAGCGCCGGCTCGGCTTGATGCCAGCGCGGAAAGAAGCGCGCCACCTGCGGGCCGGACGACTTCAGTGCATGGCAGCCATCGATGCTGAAAGGCTTGAGCTCGGGCGACTGGGTGAGCTCGCTCCACATGGCCTGCAGCACGGCACTGCCCATGGTGCCGGCCAGTTCGTTCATGTGCGTGCAGCCGGCGGTGCGGCCGAACAAGCGCTTGATCGCATCCTTGTAGCCGCGCGCCACGCGCACACCGACCAGCTGGCCATAGTCGGGCGCGATGCTGGCGCAGGCGGCATCGTAGGGGCCGGCATCGGTGACCGCCTGCACCGCGACGATGGTGGCGGTGCGGTCCACGGTGAGGCGCAGCCACATCGCGTGCATCGGCTCGCCGGCCGGCAGCAGGCTGTCGGCCTTGCGCACGGGCTCGGGCCAGATGTCGGTGAGGTGGCCTTCGATGTCCCACAGCCCGTCACTGCGGTGGTAGGAGCGGACGGTGATGGTGCGTGTGTGCGAGGCCTGGCGGGCGCAGGCGGGCGGCGGCAATGGCATGGGCGGCAAGGCCGGACGACGGCGCGCCCGGTGCAGGACAGGTGGAACAACTGCCCCGAGGCTACACCGGCACCGAAGGCCCGGCGGCACGTGGGGGCCCTGCCCTGTGCCGCCGCGCCGGGACCAGCCAGCGCCATGGCCACATTCCAGTGTCATGATTAGTTTTTAATCATGACTACGATTTTTCCCCGACAATGCCGGCAGAACCTTCCAGCGCCCGCAAAAAGCCATGCCTTGACAAGCACTTGGCACGCCTTGCGGCGCCCTGTCCTGCCCTTTCACCATGTCCAGCGCCGAGAACGACCACTCCGCCCCGGGCCGCCGGCCGCCAGCGCCGCGCCCGCAGCCGGCACCGGTCCGCCCGGCCTTCGCGCGCGACGGCCAGCGCCCGATCAGCGCGCAGCAGCTGGCCTTCGTGCGCGCGTGGGCCGAAGGCATCGATCCGGCCGCTGCGTGGCTGCGCTTCATGGCCGGCGGACAGGCGGTCGACGCGCGCCGAGCCCGCGCCGATCTGCGGCAGCTGCGCGAGCAGCTGGGGGCGCTGGCCCGCTCACACGGCCGCCCCGACATCGCCGCCCTGCTGCGCCGCGACCCCGAAGCCATCGCCGCGCCGCGCCAGGCGGTGCCGACGCTGGACGAGTTTCGCGCGCGGCAGCCGCCCGATTTCTACAGCGAAGACGAGCTGGTGGCCCTGTACGAGGCCGAGCATGGCCGTGTGGATGCGCGCAGCGCGGCACGCCGGCGCCAGCGGCTGCGCGAGCGCCTGGTGCTGGCCCTGCAGTGGCTGGGCCGGCAGGTGCTGCGCGAGCCGGTGCCCGACGATGCCGTGGCCGGCTGGCTGGACGAACGCGTGGCCGCGCGGCTGGCCAGCGTGGGCATCCGGCGGCTGCAGGATCTGCAGCTGTGGATTGCCGCGCATGGCCTGCACTGGCACCGCCCGGTGCCGCGCCTGGGCGCCATCGGCGCGCAGCGCATCGTCGACTGGCTGACCCGGCATGCGCACACGCTGGGCGCGCTGCCCGCTTCGGCGCATTGGCCGCGCCATGCCATAGCGCAGCCAGCCGCCCCGGGCCGCGAGGCCACGCCGCGCAGCGGCCTCATCCCGGGCGCGACGGGCGCTACGGGCGCGACGGGTGTGCCGGGCTCGCCCGTCGCTGGCCCGGCGGTGCCCACCCGGGCGGCGCACGCGCCGCCGGCGGCAACGCGCATGCCGGCGCCGATCGAGCATTTCGAGCTTCCGGCCGGACTGGATGGCACGCATGGCCTGCATCGCGCGCCGGCCGCGCGCTGCCGCATCGCCGCGCGCAATGACCGCCAGGCCGTCTTCGCGTGGCTGGAACAGCGGCCGGCCGGCAGCCACACCTGGCGCAGCTACCGCAAGGAGGCCGAGCGCCTGCTGCTGTGGGCGGTGCTGTGCCGGGGCAAGGCCCTGTCGTCGCTGCAGGCCCCGGATCTGCAGGCCTACTGCGACTTTCTGGGCGCGCCCGATCCGGACTGGCGGGCACCACGCAGCACACCACGCTGGAGCCCGGCCTGGCGGCCGTTCGAAGGGCCCTTGTCGCCCAGCTCGGCCGACACCGCCATCGCCGTGCTGCGGGCGCTTTTTGCCTGGCTGACCGAGCAGCGCTACCTGGATGACAACCCCTGGCCGGCCGGCGCCGCTGCGTCAGCCGAGGCAGAGGCGGTCGCGGAGACTGTTGCCGCTGTCGCCACACCGGCCACGTCGGTGGCGGCGGCCGTGGTGCAGGGCAGGGCGCCAGCCAGTGCCGATCGGCAGTGGGCGGGGGGGCTGCGGCCTGCGCCGTCGACGCTGTTCACGCCGGGCACTGCCGGCATGCTGGAGGGCGCGCCCGCGCGCGCGCTGAGCGCCGCGCGGCATGCGCTGGTGCACCAGTGTCTGGCCGCCCGGCCGGGCCTGGCCGGCGCGCGGCTGCGCGCGGTGCTGCACCTGCTGATGGGCACCGGGCTGCGGGTGTCGGAGGTGGCGGCCGCGCGGCTGGGCTGGCTGGTCAAGGTGCCGGCTGGCGCGTCGCCAGGCGCGCGCGCCGGCGCTGTTGATGCGGCGGGGCAGGGCGGCGAAACGGGTGGCAGGCCGGCGCCTGCGCCCAAGCAGGATGTGTGGGTGCTGCACGTTCACGGCGGCGGCCGCGCCGGGCGGGCGCACGGGGGCAGGGCGGTGGCAATGCCCTACGAGGCGGCGCATGCGCTGGGCGTCTACCTGTCGTTGCGGGAACTGCCGGCCGACCTGTCGGCGCTCGATCCTCAGGCGCCGCTGATCGCACGGCTGGCGACGCGTGCATCGCGCCCATCGGCCCGTTCGCAGCAGGCACTGCCGCAAGCCGCTGCGGCAGATGCGGCAGATGCGGGGCCATCGCCTGCCGCTGCCGCACCACTGTCTGCCGCCCAGGTGCGCGCGCTGCTGTCGCGTGCGCTGGCCGCCTGCGCTGCCGATCTGGCGCGGCATGAGCCGGACACCGCGGCGGCCTTGTGCCAGATGGGCGCGGTAGCGCTGCGGCGCGTGCCGGCCGGCGGCTTCAACCCAGCAGTTGATCGAGCAGCTTGAGCAGCTTTCGGCGGCGGGCGTCGTCGAGCGGCACGTCGATGCGCACATGGGTGCGCTGGCGCGCATCGGTGCTCAGCACGGCCAGCGTGCGTCCGTCGCGCTCGATCGTGGTGGCCGCTGGGCCGTTGGACGGTCCAACCCCCTTGGCCGCTGCACCGGTGGCCAGCAGCGCCTCGAACACCTGGCGCGCCGCCAGCGCACGTGGCTCAAGCCGGATGGCGGCAGCGCGTGCCACCAGGCCCTCCGGATCGGCCTGCTGCGCATCGGCCAGCGGCTTTGCCCAGCGAAACTGCAGGTCCAGCGGCGAGGCAAACGCCTCTACCACCACCTGCGGCAGCCTTGCCAGCGCCAGCGCCTTGCCCACATCCCCCAGGTCGCGCCCGATGGCCAGGGCCAGCTGCCGGTTCGACGGGTACAGGCCCTGGTCGAGCGCCCGTGCGTACATCACGCCCTGCTCCCAGGCCGAGAGATCCTTGCGCGCGCGGTTCTCGCGCTCCATCTGCACGAAGAGGTCTTGCTCCGACAAGTCCTCCACCACCGCCAGCACCGGCAGCCCGAGCTCAAGACAGGCGCGGTGGCGCCGGTGGCCGAACACGATTTCATAAGCCGCCCCGGCCGGACGCGGCGCAAGGCCAGACGGCGTGGCCGGCGGGGCAGGGGGGTTGGACTGTCCAACCCCCTGCGCTGCCGGCGCCGCGGGCCCGGCGCCGGTCGGCCCCGGGCGCGATGGGGCAGGCGCCAGCGGCCGCACCTTGATCGCCTGCACATTGCCGCCGGCCGCGGCGATGTCGGCCTTCAGCGCCGCAAAGGCCTCATCGTCGTAGGACCGCTCGTGGCGATTGGCCCAGCGAGAGGGCACCACACTGGCCGGATCCAGCCGCCGCGCCGGCGCCGCGCCGTCGAACTCGGCCAGCCGCGCCCGCAGCTGCTCGGCCTCCTGGATCGCCGCCGACTGCGCCGTCATGAAGCCCAGCATCGTGCCCGGTGCCGTCTTGGCGCGCAGCGGCTCGCCCCCTGCACCGGCACCCCCACCTGCCCCTCCACTGACACCACCCCCGACACCGTTGCCAGCCCCGCCCCCGGCAAAGGCCACAACGCCCGCCGTTGACGACGCATCGCCCGGCCGCCCGGCCGCGCGCCCTGCGCCACCGCCAGTGCCCGCCTCGGACGATGCCCCACCCGACGACGGCGCCGGCGGCAGGCCGATCGAACCCGCCTTCAGCAACAGCTTCTTGCCCATCTCAGCGCCCCGCCTTTCGGTTCACGGTGCTGGCCTGCACCTGCTTGCGCCACACGGCCTGGATCGAGGTCTCGATGTGGCTGACGAACTGGTCGTAGGCGTCGCGCGCGCGCTTGAAGGTCTTGGCGCTGCCGTCGTACTTGCTCACGTCGTACACCGTGCCGAACTCGGCGCTGGTGGTGGCCGTCACGGCGGTCTTCGGAATCTCCACCGGCAGCACCTTGTCGGTGTAGGTCGACTGGATCCACTGGCGCACGATGGCGCCGGTGGCGTCGGAGCTGTCCACGCGCGACAGCAGGATGCTGATGAAGTCGAAATCCTTGTCCAGGCCGCGCCGGCTGAGCAACTCGGTGGTCAGGTCTGAAAACAGCGACCAGAACTGCGAGGCCGAGGCGAAGTCCAGCGCATTGGGCGGCAGCGGCATCACGATGCCGTTGCTGGCCATGAAGGCATTGATCGTGGTGTACGACAGCGCCGGGGGCGTGTCGATGATGATCGCGTCGTACTCGCCGCGCACATCGTCCACGCCGTAGTGCAGCACGTTCCAGAACTCGAAACCCGGCTCCTGCGTCTGCCGCGCCGGCAGCGCGAACTCGGCCCCGAAGAGCACCGGCGCCGCCGCCACCAGGTCGATGCCGTCCCAGTAGGTCGACTGGATGGCATAGCGGATCGAGGTTTCCGAACCCATGGCCAGCGGCAGGATGGTCTGGCGCTCGTCGACCTCGGTGTCGGGCAGGATGCCAAACAGCGTGGTCAGCGAGCCCTGCGGATCGGTGTCGATCACCAGCACGCGGTGCCCCAGCAGCGACAGGCCCTGGGCCAGCGTCATGGCTGTGGTGGTCTTGCCCACACCGCCCTTGAAATTGCCCACGCTCACCGTCACCGCTTCGGCGCCGGCCGGGCGCAGGCGGTCCTTGCGATACTCGCGCACCCAGGCCCGCACCTCGGCCAGCGTGAACTCGCGGCGGCTGCCGGCCTCGTTGAGCCGGCCGGTGGGCAGGTCACCGCGCCCCATGCGGTGCGACACCGAGCCCTTCTCGGCCCCCAGCAGTGCGGCCAACTGGCTCAGGTTGAAGATCGGCGCGGCCTTGCGTGCCGTGGGCGCCAGCATCGCGGCGCGGATCTGGCCCATCATCGCCTCGGCACGCTCGGCCTGTTCGGCGATCTGCGTCAGACTGATGGCTTGCGGCGGCTTCAACGTCGGTGAGGTCATGGATCGCAATTCTCCTGTACCACAGTCTACCGCCCGCTTTACGTGATCACGCAGCTTGACGATATTTCGTCAAGCAGGTGAATCGCATCGGCATGAAGAACCGAAACATCACCGCGACATCGCATCCGGCGTGTGTTTTCCCGGGTTTTCGCCCTTCGTCATTGGCCTTGCGGGGTTTTAAGCATTCAATCCGTTGAATACCTTCAAACCCTTTACGTGAAAAAATATTATTCCTGACAAGGACTTAGGGCGATCTGCGTGAGTGGATTCGGGAACTTTCGGAGAGTTTTCGGGAGCTTGCGTGAGGGGATACGGGGACTTGCGTGCGGCCTGGCAGGAACTTGCGTGAGTGGACACGGGAACTGGCCGCATTGCACCCGAGCGGCGCGTCCTGGCCCTGCCAAACCCGTGAACGTGAGGGTTTTCGGGAGACGTCAGGACGTCTGGACTGGCTCGCCACAGCATGCTGCGGCCCATGGCATGCCACAGCAGTGCGGCTTCGATGCCCATGCCCCGACAGCCGATGCGCGCTTGGACCTGTGGCGCCAGATGTGCGTGTTTTCGGGAGTCTGGCATGTGCTGCAGCAGCACACGGCGGCGATGCATCACCGAGGCGAAAGACGGTTCAGGTGAAGGTTTTCGGGATGTCGCCAGGCGCTGCAGCACACGCGGTGCCCGCCGCGCCATGCCAGCCCACAGCGGCGCGGCGTGGCTTTGGCCACGTGAGGGGCCGTCACGGCAGTGCTCACGTGTCAGCTACCATGCCGCCATGACCGCGTCCGATCCGGCATCACCCCTCTGGCCTGCAGCGTCTGCACCGGCCGCTGCGCCGCTGGCTGCTGCGCCTCTGGCCGGCACGCCGGTGCAGGCTGCGCCCGCGCGCCGGCCGCCCGCACGCCGCGGCGCTGCGCCGGTGAGCGACCCACCCGGCAGCCCCGAGCCGCTGCGCAAGCCGGTCAACGCGCTGGCCATCGTGCCGCAGTCCAAGAAGATCACGCCCTTGTTTCGCAAGAGCTACAACGTGATGCTGCACCTGGCCCAGGAGCAGGGCATGGACCGCGACATCTTTCGGGCGCCGATCTCGGCGGTACTGGCCGGACTGGACTTCGACTCCAACGACACCGGTCTGGTCAAGCGCCACCTGCGGGCCATGGCCACCACGGCCGTCGAGTGGCAGTCGCCCACCACCGGCGAGGGCGCCAGCTGGGCCATCAGCGGCCTGATCGGCCATGCCGAGATCCGGCGCGAGGGTGGGCAGAACTGGCTGGAGTGGTCGTACTCGGTGCGGCTGAAGCAGGAGCTGCTCGAGCCCAGCGTGTTCGCGCGCCTGTCGCTGGAGATGATCGCGCAGCTGCGCTCGCACGGCGCGATCGCGCTGTACGAGATCTGCAGCCGCTACCGCGACGTGGGCCGCACCTCGCGCCAGCCCTGGGCCTGGTGGCGGCCGGTGCTGTCGGGCAAGCCTGAGACCGACAAGCAAAAGCAGCTGGAGTACCGCTTCTTCAAGCGCGACGTGGTGAAGAAGGCGATGGACGAGGTGAACGCCATCACCGACATCGAGGTGGAACTGCTGGAGTACAAGGCCGGGCGCTTCATCGCCGATCTGCAGTTCACCGTGCGCCGCAAGCAGCAGGTGCCGCTGCCTTTGAATGCCCCCGGGGTGGGCGTGCGGCCGCTGGACATGACCCAGGTGCTGCGCGCCACGAAGCTGGGCCTGGACGAGGAGCGCGCCGAGCAGCTGCTGCATGACTACGGCGATGCCGCGCTGAAGGCCGGACTCGATGTGCTGGAGCGGCGCGTGGCCAGTGCCTATCCTGAACCGCTGCGCGATCCGCTGCGTTACCTGCGCGCCGTTCTGGAGGGTGCGCGTGGCAGCGCCGGGCCGGTGCTGGAGCAGGGCGCCACGGCTGGCGAGGCGCCGGAACATGCCGACCAGGCGTTGCGCGAGGTGGAAGCCCGCCGCCGCGCGAAGTGGACCGAAGAGTGGCTGCGCCGCCGCCGTGAAGGCCTGGCCGACGAGATTGCCGCCATGGGCGAGGAGGCCCAGCAGGCGCTGAGCGACAGCCTCTTGGCCGACATGGTGACGCGCAACGTGCATCCGTCGATCCGCAAGCGGCTGCAGACCAGCGGCTGGCAGCACACCATGGTGCTGCACGAGATGCTGCGCTTCTACGCCCGCGCCACCATCGGCGAGCAGTGGGATCAACCCAGTGCACAGCAGTTGCTGGATGTCGCGTCGCAGCTGGGCGATGGCGCGGAGACCGGCTGATGCCTGCACGCTGGACAGCGGGATGCGGCAATAAAACGAACTAACGGACGATCCTATGGTCTGGCGCTTGTTTGTAGGGCAGAGTGGTCCCTTTAGTTGTAGGGGTCTGGTAAAGCGTTAGTTCATTTAATCGCGTGCCCTCCCACGCCATCAGCACCTCGAGATGTCCACACCGCCAGTGGAGAAGCCTGTGGACAAGCTGTGCTGGCCCTGCCGCCGACCGCGCCAATGCTCACTGTCAAGAGCTTTGCCTCTTTCTCGGGCAGCCCGTCGGGAAAACTGTTTATCCGGTTTCTTGTGCATCGTTCCAGTGCGCCAGGTCGCAGTCCGACCCTGCCGCGAACACCCGCCAAGCCAGACCTTGTCACCCGCGCGACGCACCACCGAGGGGCGCCCCCGATGGTGGGCACGAACACCTCTCGCCTAGCATGACCCGGCCAGATCCAGGTCACCGGGCACCACGGGTCCTGTCCGCACGCATGGCCAGGCGCCCGCCAGAAGCCAGATCCCGGCGCAGACGTCGGCGCGCCACGCGGCCGCAAACCCACGAAAGTTCCATGAGCCATCCTGAAGCCAGCGCGGTGCCGCCCGATTTCCGCCCGATCGACTGGCTTGCCCGCGACATCGACATCGAACACCGCGATGACGGCGTGAAGCTGCTGCGCTCACGCACGCCGCTGCAGGCCTATGCCCCCCATCTGCCGGCCTTGCTGGCACGCTGGTCCAGAGCGGCGCCTGAGCGCACCTGGCTGGCCCAGCGGCGCGGCGTCGACCGCCAATGGCGCCGGCTGTCCTACGCCCAGGCGCAGCAGCAGGTCGATGCGCTCACGCAAGCCCTGATCGACCAGCGGCTGGCACCCGGGCGCGTCGTCACCATCCTGTCGGGCAACTCGCTCGAGCACGCGCTGCTCACCCAGGCCGCGATGCAGGCCCGCCTGCCGGTGGCACCGATCTCGCCAGCCTATTCGCTGATGAGCCAGGACCATGCCAAGCTCAAGTACCTGTTCGGCCTGGTCAAGCCGGCGTTGGTGCTGGTGCAGGACGGGCCGATGTTCCAGAAGGCACTCGATGCGCTGGATCTGCGTGGCATCACCGTGGTCCATGTCGAGCGTGCGCCGCAGCTGCCCGAGGGTTGCGGCCCCAGTCTGGCATTCGATGCGCTGGCCCGCACGCCGGTGACACCGGCCGTGGCCGCCTCGGTGGCCGCCATCACGCCCGACACCATCGGCAAGCTGCTGTTCACCTCGGGCTCCACCGGCATGCCCAAGGCGGTGATCAACACCCAGCGCATGATGTGCGCCAACCTGGCGCAAAGCACCCAGGTGCGCCGACACACCGCCGAGCACCATCCGGTTTATCTCGACTGGATGCCCTGGAACCACACCATGGGCGGCAATGCCTTGTTCAACACCTTGCTCAGCGAGGGCGGCACGCTCTACATCGACGACGGCCGGCCACTGCCCGGCCAGATCGACGAGACCCTGCGCAACCTGCGCGAGATCTCGCCCACCTATTACGCCAACGTGCCGGCCGGCTATGCCGCACTGGCCGCCGCGATGGAGAACGACGAGGCCCTGTGCCACAGCTTCTTCAGAAACCTCAGGCTGATGGCCTATGGCGGTGCACGCCTGCCGGATGACCTGTACGCGCGCATGCAGGCCCTGGCCGTGCGCAGCACCGGCCACCGCATCGTGTTCTACACCGGCTGGGGCTCTACCGAGACCGCGCCCACCTCCACCGGCACCTACTGGAACACTGAGCGCGTGGGCCTGATCGGCCTGCCCTTTCCGGGCGTGGAGCTGAAGATGGTGCCCACCACCGGCGGCAAGTACGAGCTGCGCCTGCGCGGCATCAACGTCACGCCCGGCTACTACGGCCGACCCGATCTCACCGCCGCGGCCTTCGACGAGGAAGGCTTCTACAAGATCGGCGACGCCGGCAGCTTCGTGAACCCCGACGATCCAGGCGAGGGCCTGGTCTTCTCGGGCCGCGTCGCCGAAGAGTTCAAGCTCACCACCGGCACCTTCGTGCATGTGGGCGAGCTGCGTACCGCGGCCATCGCCGCCGCGTCGCCGGTGTTGCTGGATGCCCTGGTGGCCGGCCAGGACCGGCCCTATGTCGGCCTGCTGGCCTGGCCCAACCTGCCGGCCTGCCGGCAGCTGATCGGCGATGCCGGGGCCAGCTTCGACACCGTGGCCGCCCATCCGTTGGTGCGCGAGCGGGTGCGCGCGGGCATCGCCGCGCACAACGCGCAGGCCGCCGGCGCCAGCAGCCTGCGCGTGGCCCGCGTGCTGCTGCTGACCGAGCCGCCGTCCATCGACGGCAACGAGCTCACCGACAAGGGTTACATCAACCAGCGTGCCGGCCTGGCACGCCGCGCCGCGCTGGTCGAGCGCCTGTACGCCGAGCCCGCGGATGCCGGGCTGATCGTCTGCCCCTGAGCCGCACCGGCCACGCCGCCGCGCCCGGCCGTCAGTTCACGCGCAGCCGCCCCAGCCCGGCCATCGGCGGCAATGCCGCCACACGCTGGATCAGCCGGCGGATGCTGGACACGCCCACCTTCTCGCGGATGGCCGCGATCTGCGTGCGCACGGTGGAGATCTTCACCTCGCGCTGGCTGGCGATCTGCTGCGGCGTGCAGCCGTCGCACAGCGCATCGAGCACGCCGCGCTCACGCTCGGTGAGCTGATGCGCCATGTCGAAGAACTGGCGCGACAAGCGCACCGCATGCGGCTCGGCGCCCAGCATCAGCAGCGCCACCGGCGGCCGGCCGGGCCAGTCAGCGGCCTCCACGCCGATGGGCGCCACGCCCACCGACAGCGCACGGTCGCCACGGTCCAGCACCACCATCGCCCAGTGGCCACGCACGGCGCCGTGCAGCGCCTGCGCCAGGCGGGCGGCATCGCCGGCGGGCAGCGCGGCCGCCACGCCATCGACCGGCTGGCCGGTGGCGGGCAGCACCAGCGGGGCCCCGTCACGGCACTGCTGCACCGCGGCGGCATTGGCATGCAGCACCTGGCCCTGTGCATCCACCAGCACCAGGCCGCAGCCCAGCGCATCCAGCACCTGCTGCAGCAGTGGCGTGATGGCCGCTGCCTCGCTGCGCGCGGGCGGCAGCGGCGCGGCCGACAGGCGCAGCCGCGGGCCGGCATCGATCGCGCCCGGCGTGGCCAGCGGCGCCGGCGTTCTGCACTGCGGCGGGTAGACATCCGGGCGTTCGTGGTGCGGGTACATCTTCTTCTCCCAGGTCGGATGGCCGGCCGAAGGACCGGTGCTGTCAACCTGGGCCGCATGTTGGCCGTGCGATCCGCTGCGCTGTCCTACCTGCCAAGGTGGGGTCGCTGCCGTGCCGGACGCCACTTCTAGGGGGGCGCAAGCGGCGCCCCGGCACGCATCAGCTGTCCTGCCGGCCGGACACGGCCTCGCCCAGCACCCGGGCGATGGCGCTGCGCTCATGCACGCCCAGCCGGGCGAACACCTGCTTGGCGTGGTAGGCCGCGGTGTTGCTGCTGACGCCCAGCTGCGCCGCGATCTCGGCATTGCTGTGCCCGCGTGCCATCAGCACCGCCACCTCGCGCTGCTGCGGCGACAGGCCCAGCGCCGCCGCGCCCTGGGCCAGGCGCAGCGGCTCGGCGGCCAGGCGCGACAGCAGCAGGGCCACCGCCTGGCCGCCATCGGCACCACGCATGGCGTGGCGGCGGAAGGCGAAGCGCCCCCAGCTCGTCACCACCTGGTGGATGGCATGGGGCGCACTCTGCACCGTGGCCAGCACCGCCGCCACAAAACGCGGCAGCGTCTCGCGCTCGGCCATCGCCGCGGCCGGCGCGATGGCATTGCCATGAGCCAGGCGGATCAGCCGCGACCAGTTTGCGTCGGCCCACAGCTCGCGACCGTCGGCATCCAGCAGCGCCAGCGCCTCCTCGATGGCCTGGTCCTGCAGCTCGCGCGGCGTCACCGGCGAGGGCTCGGCCAGGCCCTGGCCCAGGTAGTGCAGCACGCTGGCCAGCGTGTGCTCGTCGTCGTCGGAGAAGGGCGGCGCCTCGGGCCCGCGGTACAGGCTCAGCTGGCCCAGCACCCGGCCCTGGTGGCGCACGATGGCGTAGAGCAAGTGCGCAATGCCCAGCGGCCCCAGCACCTCGCGGCCGTAGGCGCTGGCGCGCTCCTCGTCGCTCACCGAGCGCCGGCTGGTCGGTTTGCGCGCCGCCACGCGCTCGAGGTACTGGCGCCTGAACTGCTGGTTGGTGTGCCGGTCATGGAAGCCGGCCATGGCGTTCGGGCCCAGCATGCGCTCGGCATACAGGTTGGTGATGCCGCCACGCTCGTCGCAGAAGAAGAAGCCGGCATGGCCGGCCGGCACCAGCTCGCGCAGCACCGGCAGCAGCGAGGGCAGCAGCAGCGTTGCCGGCATGCCCAGGTGGCATAGCTGGCGCAGGGTGACGCGGGCAGGGTGTTGGCTCATGACAGCATGCGGCGCCGGCAGCTTAGCCGGCCGGGCGCACCCGCCACCCTACCCGATCAGGTGGGTTGTAGTGGAGCAGCGGCCGTGCCGTCCGGCCCTTCGCCCCGCAGCATCGGCAGCAGCAGGGCCTGGGGCAGCCGGCGCAGGCCACGCGCCACGCAGGCGGCGTTCAGCCGCGCGCCAGCGTCGTTGGTGTGGGTGCGCGCATCGGCAAACAGCCCGGCCACCCGCGCCTCGCCGAGCGCGTGGTAGGCCCCGGTGACGATCATCGTCAGGTCGATGAACAGCGCGCCCTCGCGCCGTGCCACCTGGCGGTCCCAGTCGGCAAACTGCTCGCAGTCGCGGCCCTGCAGCCAACGGTCCTTGTGCGGCACCGGCGACAGCAGCACCGGCACCGCGCCGGCGTCCAGTGCCCCGCGCACATAGCGCGTCAGGTAGGCGCCGAAGCTCAGCACCGTCTCGCGGCTGCCATCGGGCATCGCCTCGTCGGCGGTGTCGGGGCCAATGCCGGGCACCACACCGCGCTGCTGGGCCGCCGGGTCGCCCATACGCCCGCCGTCGTTGTGGCCGAACTGGATCAGCACCACGTCGCCACACGTCATGAAGGCCTGCGTGCGTGCCCAGCGCCCCCACTGCGGTAGGTGCGGCTGCTCAAGCCGACGATGGCACGGTTGACCAGGTTCACGCGCGCCCGGTCGAGGTAGCGCGTCAGCACATGGCGCAAGCCCCATTGCCCGGCCGCGCCCGAGCCCTGGCCATCGTCGCGGCCGTTGCGCACCGTGCCGTCGCCGATCAGCAGCACCAAGGGCAGGCGCGCATTGGCCGGCTCGGGCAGCTGCAACGGCGGCGTGCGCGGGTCTATGTTCACCGCCTCCGGCGGCGGTGTGCGGACAGGGGCTCGGGCGGCAGAGGCAGGGACAGGCGGGGTCGGGTCATCCGCCCCCAAAGGGCGGCGCGGATCCGGTCGACGCGTCAGGCGGCGGCCGAGGGCGAGGCGCCACGA
The DNA here is from genome assembly GCA_964409495.1 of uncultured Bordetella sp. Taxonomy (GTDB): domain Bacteria; phylum Pseudomonadota; class Gammaproteobacteria; order Burkholderiales; family Burkholderiaceae_C; genus Pseudaquabacterium. The sequence continues at coordinate 1,854 of CAYPDO010000008.1, read as the reverse complement.
GTGGTCGGCGCCAGCAGATGCTCGCTGAAACGCCGGTTCAAGACGCAGCGGGGATGCCCGAAAGCGCCCGGGCCATGCCATCGCCGCCGGCATGCCGGCTGGGCACGGCGGCATCGGGGTTTTCCAGGCCCTGGCCCAGGGTCGGCCGGCGATCAGGCACCGGGCCGGCGGGTGCCTTGCCGGGCAAGCGGTGCCGGCGCACCCGGCGGATAAGTATTTCTAATCCGGGACACAAGCGCAGCGCGATTGTGACGATCGGGGGCCCCACCTACAGTGCCGCCAATTCTCAGAGCGGCAGGCGTGATCCTCCATGCCCGAGTGCCCGCTCCTGCCATCCCCCCCTCTCCAATCTGCGGCCCCGGCCGCACCCCGACATGAGCGAGACCCGCCCCTTTCCCCGCTGGAATGCCGAACATGCCGCCACGCTCGACGAGCCCGGCCTGCTGCTGTACCGCAGCAACCTGCTCGGCTCCGACCTGCGCATCACCAACTACGGCGGCGGCAACACCTCGGCCAAGATCCGGCAGATCGACACCCTGACCGGCCAGCCGGTGGACGTGCTGTGGGTCAAGGGCTCGGGCGGCGACATCGGCTCGATGAAGCTCGACGGCTTCTCCACCCTGTACCTCGACAAGCTGCATGCGCTGCAGGGCCTGTACCGCGGCCTGGACCATGAAGACGAGATGGTGGGCTACCTGCCGCACTGCACGTTCAACCTCAACCCGCGCGCCGCGTCCATCGACACGCCGCTGCACTCGCAGCTGCCCTATGCGCATGTGGACCACATGCACCCCGATGCGGTGATCGCGATCGCCGCGATGGCCAACTCGCAGCAGATCACGCACCAGGTGTTTGGCGGCACCGTGGGCTGGATGCCCTGGATGCGCCCCGGCTACGAGCTGGGCTGCCGCCTGAAGGCCTACGACGCCGCCCACCCCGGCCTGCGCGGCATCGTGCTGGGCGGCCACGGCCTGTTCAGCTGGGGCGACACGGCCCAGGCCTGCTACGAGAACACCGTCGACCTGATCGAGCGCGCGCAGGCCTGGCTGTCCGCCGAGCGCATGGCGAAGAAGGCCGTGGTGTTCGGCGGCACGCAGTTCGGCGCGCTGGCCGACGACGAGCGGGATGCCGTGCTGGCGCGCATCCTGCCCGTGGTGCGCGGCGTGGCCGCCGCCGGCAAGCCCAAGCTGCTGCATGTGAACACCTCGCCCGAGGTGCTGGAGTTCGTCAACGCCAAGGATCTGGCGCCGCTGGCCGCGCTGGGCACCAGCTGCCCCGACCACTTCCTGCGCACCAAGATCCGCCCGCTGGTCATCGACGAAGCGGTGTGGCGCCTGGAGGGCGATGCGCTCAAGGCCCGCCTGCTGGAGCTGATCGCCGCCTACCGCGCCGAATACGCGGCCTATTACGAGCGCTGCAAGCGCCCCAGCAGCCCGGCGCTGCGCGACCCCAACCCGGTGGTGCTGCTGCTGCCGCGCATCGGCATGGTGACGCTGGCCGGCGACAAGGCCACCGCGCGCATCGCCGGCGAGTTCTATGTCAACGCCATCAACGTGATGCGCGAGGCCAATGCGGTCGACCGCTACGTGGGCCTGCCCGAGCAGGAGGCCTTCGACATCGAGTACTGGCTGCTGGAAGAAGCCAAGCTGCAGCGCATGCCCAGGCCCAAGCCCCTGGTGGGCAAGGTGGCCCTGGTGACCGGCGGCGCCGGCGGCATCGGCCAGGCGATTGCCCGCCGCTACCTGGCCGAAGGCGCCTGCGTGGTGCTGGCCGACATCGACCAGCAGGCGCTCGACGCCACCACCGCCGATCTGGCCAAGGCCTTCGGCAAGGATAGGGTGCGCGGCGTGCGCT